>JBEBBQ010000039.1:0-3507 GCA_041158325.1 Actinomycetota bacterium
AACGAGTAACGAAATCGCCAGCGAGTGAATCGCGCATTGGGCGAATAATCGGGATCGCACCTGCAACAGATGCCTCGTAATAAATATCTTCGCCCTTGGCATAGGCAGCGGTAAACATTTCGGCGCCATGGCTAGCAAGGAGTGCTTTGTTTGCTGTTACAACAGATTTACGATTTTCGATCGCAGTCATGATCAATTCACGCGCAGGTTCGATTCCGCCCATGACTTCAATGACTAGATCAATCTCGGGATCGTTAACGATCGAGAATGGATCAGTTGTAAAAAGACTTGGGTTAATACATTCGTAAGGCTTTATTGTGCGAACTGCGATGCGTGAGAGTTCCATCTTCACACCGGCGCGGGTGGAGAGCTCATCAGTATCGGCAAGAAGCAAGCGCGCGACAGAACTGCCGACCACGCCACATCCGAGCATGCCGATACGTACTGGTTTATCTGCTGGGCTCATCTGCCTATTCTTTCACATCAAGTGCGAGCAGATCTTCCTCATTTTCGCGGCGGACAATTACGCGGGCTTTTCCATCTTTTACAGCAACTACAGGTGGGCGCGGCACATGGTTGTAATTGCTAGCCATACTGCGGCCGTATGCGCCAGTAGCCGGTATCGCAATCAAGTCACCAGGTGCGATATCGCTAGGCAAATTAATCTCACGGATGACGATGTCACCAGTTTCGCAATGCTTTCCAACAACGCGCGAATTAACTGACGATGCAGTTGATGCACGGTGGGCAATTACTGCGTGATATTCAGCGTCATAAAGAGAAGGACGGATGTTGTCGCTCATTCCACCATCTACAGAAACATAACGACGCGTCTTTCCATCTTCGAGAACGACATCTTTAGTTGTACCAACTTCATACAAAGTAAATGTAGTTGGGCCAACAATGGCGCGCCCTGGTTCAATTGAGATGATTGGAATATTTAACTTATGTTTTTCACATGATGCTGTAACCGCACTGCGCAACGCTGGCATTACTTCACCTGGTTCGAGGGTTTCATCGCCAGGAAGATAAGCGATTCCATATCCGCCACCAAGATCTAGTTCGGGAAGTTCTTTCCCGTAAACATCACGGTACTTAGCCAGTAAAGAGATCAAACGATCAGCGGCAAGTTGGAAGGAATCGGTGCCGAAGATCTGTGAACCGATATGAGAATGGAAACCACGGAGTTCAAGCTCTGGGTGGCTTAGAACTTTTTCAACTGCAGCCCAAGCAGCGCCACTAGCGATTGAGAAACCAAACTTCACATCTTCATGAGCGGTAGAAATTGATTCGTGGGTATGCGCCTGAATTCCTGGGGTGAGTCGGAGCATGACGCCTTGTACTTTCTTATGGCTACGCGCGATCGTGGCAACTCGTTCAATTTCATGGATTGAATCCATAACGATGGTCTTTACGCCAACGCTAACTGCGCGATCTATCTCTGAAACTGATTTGTTGTTGCCATGAACTTCAATCTTCTGAGGATCGATTCCACCAGCGAGTGCAACTGCTAATTCGCCACCAGTGCAGACATCGATTCCGATACCGCAATCTTTAACCCAACTCGCTACAGCAGTTGAGATAAAGGCCTTTGCTGCGTAATAAACCGTGCCGGCATGGGATCCAAACTCATCGCGCAGCGCGTTGTTCCAGGCAATTGCACGTGTATGGAAATCATCTTCATCAATAAAGAATGCTGGTGTTCCAAAATCTTGCGCCAACTTTGTTGCAGGGATGCCCGATAGGTGTAGTTCACCATTTGTGAAAGAAACGTTCTTCGACCACATAGCTACATCCGCTCCGGCGCGTTCACGCCAAGTAGTAGAAGACCATTCTTCAGTACTTGCAGAGTTGCTGCACATAAATTAAGTCGTGCGCTATGCAGCGCAGTTGCTGGCTCATCCCCCATCGGCAAGACGCGGCAGTCGGCATAGAAGCCGTGATAAACCCCAGCTAATTCTTCGAGATAACGGGTGATGCGATGTGGTTCGCGGAGTTCGGCGGCGCTGGCAACGATTCGTGGAAATTCAGCGAGCGATCCAAGAAGTTCGTTCTCGCGATCATGTGAAAGTTGTGCTGGATCAAAGTTATCTAAACCGCTGGCGATATTTAACTCGGCTGCATTACGCAGAACTGCTGCGATTCGGGCATGTGCGTATTGCACGTAATAAACCGGATTTTCGTTGGTGTTGCGCTTCAAGATATCGAGATCCATGACCATCGGTGTATCGACTGGATAGCGAATCAAGGTGTAACGAGCCGCATCAACGCCAACTTTTTCTACAAGTTCTTCCAGCGTAATGATCGTGCCAGCGCGTTTAGAAAGTTTTACTTCCTCGCCGCCTTCCATGATTTTTACCAACTGACCAATCAATACATGAACGTTGTATTCGGGATCATCGCCTGCGCATGCTGCAGTTGCCTTAAGGCGGTGAATATAACCGTGGTGATCTGCGCCCAGCATGTAGATACAGATATCGAAACCGCGTTCGCGCTTATTAATGTAATAAGCGGTATCTGATGAGAAGTAAGTTAGATCGCCATTTGCCTTAACAAGAACGCGATCTTTATCGTCCCCAAAGTCAGTAGTTCGCAGCCAAGTTGCTCCGTCTAATTCAAAGACATGTCCTTGGGCACGTAATTTATCTAAACCATGTTCGACGCTTCCGCCATCGTGCAAGCTGCGCTCTGAGAACCAGACATCGAAGTGAGTGTCAAAGGTATCTAGAACTCGTTGCTGATCCTTAAGTTGTAATTTGTAGGCAGCTTCGCGGAATGCAATTAAACGTGGCCCTACATCAAGCTTGGTTATCTCTGGGTTCTCGGCCAGAACTTCCTTAGCTAAATCTGCAATGTATTCACCTTGATATCCATCTTCAGGAATAGGTTGACCGAGCGCTGCGGCTTGCACAGATTGTCCAAAGAGATCCATTTGATTGCCGCGATCGTTTATATAAAACTCTCGTACTACTTCTGCTCCAGCAGCGCTCAGAACGCGACCAAGTGCATCTCCGACTGCTGCCCAACGCGTGTGCCCTAGGTGCAATGGGCCAGTTGGATTGGCAGAGATAAATTCTAGGTTGATCTTCACGCCCGCAAGCGCACTGCCTTTTCCATAACTTTCTTTAGCACTCAAAATTGTGCGCACTAAATCTGCTTGGCTAGCGCGATTTAATTTAATATTGATAAAGCCAGGACCAGCAATATCAACGGATGAAACTTCAGGAAGTTTCTCTAAATCTTTCTTTAGCAACTCTGCGACTTCGCGCGGGTTCTTTCCAGCGGGCTTGGCTAGTTGCAGCGCAATAGAAGATGCGTAATCACCATGGTCGCGATTCTTAGGTCGCTCCAAGGGGATTGAAGATGGAACGGTTCCGATCAGATCTCCACGCTCGATGGCGTGCGAGATTGCCGCCTGAATTTGGGCAGCTAGTAGATCCGAATGTGAACTCACAGGGCAAGGTTACCCTGCGCAGCGATTTACTTTCCGAACCCCATAAGGTGCTC
>JBEBBQ010000040.1:0-8439 GCA_041158325.1 Actinomycetota bacterium
CATCGGGATGTGCGTTGATGACTAGTACGCGCTTTATCTCTGAATTTGGTAGCGGCTCCATGACAGTTAAGCCTAATAGACTCCGCGCCATGGTTGATACGCAAGCGCTACTGGCGGGGCTTAATCCGCAGCAGCAGAAAGCGGTTGCCAGCGAAGGCGCGCCTCTTTTAGTGGTGGCAGGTGCGGGATCTGGAAAGACGCGAGTTCTAACTCGTCGTATCGCTTACTTAATGGCTGCGCGGTCTGTTAAACCTTACGAAATTTTGGCGATCACCTTTACCAATAAGGCTGCTGGTGAGATGAAAGATCGCGTCACCGAACTTGTGGGTCCGATCGCAAAATCAATGTGGGTCTCAACTTTTCACTCTGCTTGCGTGCGCTTGCTTCGCCAAGAGATCGAACGTCTGGGTTACAGCAGCACCTTTAGCATCTACGACTCCGCTGATTCGCAGAAGTTGATTTCGCGAGTGATGGAAACTTTAAACCTAGATCCCAAGCGCTATCCCGCGCGCCAGTTCCAATCACTTATTTCCAACGCCAAGAACGAGCTGCAAACTCCTTATCAATATTTATCTGCGGCGCAAAACCAATTCGAAACCATCGTCGCCGATGTTTATACGATGTATGAGAAGCGCCTGAAGCAGGCCAACGCTTTAGATTTCGATGATTTGATTATGAAGACGGTGCAGGTTTTGCAGCAATTCCCTGAAACCAAGGCGCGCTTTCGTTCCCGCTTTCGCCACATCCTGGTGGATGAGTACCAGGACACCAACCACGCACAATATGTTTTAGTTAAAGAGCTCACCGGCACCGAAGGCGATGGCTTTCCAATTGCCGAGCTCTGTGTTGTGGGAGATGCCGATCAATCTATCTACGGTTTCCGTGGCGCAACGATTCGCAATATTTTGCAGTTTGAAGTTGATTACCCGAACGCTGCCACCGTATTACTTGAACAAAATTACCGTTCTACGCAAAATATCCTTAACGCAGCGAATGCGGTTATCACCCAGAACGAATCTCGCAAAGAGAAGAACTTGTGGTCTGATGCTGGTGCTGGTGCGCCGCTAGTTGGTTATGTCGCCGAATCCGAATATGACGAAGCCGAATTCGTAAAGTCAGAGATTCGCTCACTGCAAGATATGGGTTACTCCAATCCAGGAGATACTGCGGTTTTCTATCGCACAAATGCCCAAT
The DNA here is from genome assembly GCA_041158325.1 of Actinomycetota bacterium. GTDB lineage: Bacteria > Actinomycetota > Actinomycetes > Nanopelagicales > Nanopelagicaceae > Planktophila. The sequence continues at coordinate 1,195 of JBEBBQ010000040.1, forward strand.
CTCGTATCTTTGAAGAAATCTTTATGCGCGCTGCCATTCCTTATAAAGTCGTGGGTGGTTTGCGCTTCTACGAACGCAAAGAAGTAAAAGATCTCCTCGCTTACCTGCGGGTGCTGGCTAACCCAGATGATGAAGTCTCACTACGCCGCATCATTAACTTTCCAAAACGTGGGGTTGGCGATCGCGCCCTCGAAGAAGTAGAAATCTTTTCTCAGGCCAACGGAATCTCTTTCTGGCAAGCTTTATTAAGAGTAACCGAGGCAACTAGCGTTCCCAATAAAGCGGCGCAATCCATCGGCACATTTACCTCAATGCTTACCGCCCTTTCTGTACTCGTTGAGGCAAAGACCAAACCATCTGTGATTATCGAAGCGGTGCTTGAGCAATCAGGTTTGCTCACTGAGCTTGAAGCGAGCACCGATCCGCAAGATGAAGTACGAGTTGAAAACTTAAAGGAACTGGTCTCGGCATCAATGGAATATGAAGAGCGTCCCTTTGAAGAGCTCGGCGAAGATGAGGAAATTTCACTCTCTGGATTCCTCGAAAAAGTTTCGCTAGTTGCCGATGCCGACGAAATCCCAGATGGAGAAGATCATGGAGGAGTTGTCACCTTGATGACTCTGCACACCGCAAAGGGTCTGGAATTTCCAACGGTATTTCTCACCGGTATGGAAGACGGAATCTTTCCGCATGCCCGCACCCTGGATGATCCAAAAGAGATTGAAGAAGAACGTCGCTTGGCATACGTTGGTTTAACGCGCGCTGAAAAAAGACTTTATATTTCGCGCGCTGAATATCGTTTAACTTTTGGAACTCCTAAGTACAACCCTGGTTCACGTTTCTTAGATGAAATTCCAACTGATTTAATCGAATGGAAGAACGAAGCGCGTTCCTCATCTTCATCTGGAAGTTCTGGACTTCGCCGTCGTACTCCGACAACACCTCCGCCTAGAGCGACCGGCAAAACATCTTCTGCGATGGTTCTTGAAGTTGGTCAGCGTGTGTCACATGACACATTCGGTCTCGGCACCGTTGTGGCGCTAGCGGGTGAAGGCGATAAATCAGAGGCGACGATCAACTTCGGCCAATACGGCGAAAAACGCCTCTTGCTGCGCTATGCCCCTGTTGTGGTTTTGTAGCCTTTCGCAAGGATTAGGATTATCCACATCCGCTAGCACAAAGACGAGCTAGTAATTCTTCGAATGGTAGTTATCTGTGGATCTCTTTGAATATCAAGCACGTGACCTCTTTGAAAAGCACGGCGTACCTGTTTTAGCAGGCGCTGTTGCGACTACCGCTGATGAAGCATTCGCTGCAGCATCTGCAATGGGTGGAAAGGTAGTTGTTAAAGCCCAAGTAAAAGTTGGCGGTCGCGGAAAAGCAGGCGGTGTAAAACTTGCCGTTGATGCAAACGATGCGAAAGAGAAAGCCGGCGCCATTCTCGGAATGGATATTAAAGGCCACACAGTTCACAAAGTTATGATCGCGCAAGCTGCGCCAATTGTGGACGAGTACTACATGTCGATTTTGCTAGATCGCTCAAACCGTACATTCCTTGTAATGGCATCAGTTGCCGGCGGTATGGATATCGAAGAAGTTGCACACACTGCACCTGAAAAACTTGCCAAGGTTCCAGTAACTGCTGTTGATGGAATTTCACTTGCAAAAGCGAAAGAGATCGTTGCGCAGGCAAAGTTCCCAGCAGATATCGCAGATCAAGTCGCAGATGTTCTTGTAAAACTATGGGAGACCTTCCAATCTGAAGATGCCACCCTCGTTGAAATTAACCCACTTGTTAAGACCGAAGATGGTCGCATCATCGCACTCGATGGCAAAGTGACTCTCGATGACAACGCGGAATTTCGTCAACCAACACATGAGGCGCTTGTAGATCACGATGCAGCAAACTCGCTTGAAGCGGCGGCTAAAGAAAAAGGTTTGAATTACGTAAAACTAGATAACGGTCAGGTTGGAATCATCGGCAACGGTGCTGGACTGGTTATGTCAACGCTCGATGTCGTGGCATATGCTGGCGAAAAATTCGGCGGCATGCGCCCAGCAAACTTCCTCGACATCGGTGGCGGTGCATCTGCGCAAGTTATGGCAGATGGACTCTCAATCATCTTGGGCGATCCTGATGTAAAGAGCGTATTTGTAAATGTATTCGGCGGAATCACCGCTTGTGATGCTGTTGCAAACGGCATTGTGCAAGCACTTGAGCTACTTGGCGCAAAGGCCACTAAGCCAATCGTTGTTCGCCTTGATGGCAACAACGTCCTTGAAGGCCGCGCAATCTTGAAGGCAGCCAACCACCCGCTTATTGAGCAGGCTGAAACTATGGATGGAGCAGCATCACGCGCTGCAGAATTGGCGGCAAAGTAATGTCTATCTTTATTAATTCTGCAAGCAAGGTAATTGTTCAGGGTATGACTGGTTCTGAAGGAACCAAGCACACTCGTCGCATGTTGGCATCAGGCACCAAAGTTGTTGGTGGAGTTACGCCAGGCAAAGGCGGACAAAGCGTCGATATCGATGGCCATCAACTTCCAGTCTTTAACACTGTTGCTGAAGCGATGGCTGCAACTGGGGCAAATGTTTCAGTTGTATTCGTTCCGCCAAAGTTTGCAAAGGCTGCGGTCATCGATGCTATTGATGCCAAGATGCCGCTAGTTGTTGTGATCACTGAAGGTATTCCAGTTCATGACTCTGCATACTTCTACGCATACTCATTGCAAAAGGGCACAACGCAGATCATCGGGCCAAACTGCCCAGGTCTGATCAGCCCAGAACAGTCAAATGTCGGAATCATCCCTGCAGATATCACCAAGCGCGGACCAATCGGATTAGTTTCTAAGTCCGGAACTCTTACCTACCAAATGATGTACGAACTCCGCGACATCGGCTTCTCTACAGCAGTTGGTATCGGTGGAGATCCCGTAATCGGTACAACACATATTGATTGTCTAAAGGCTTTTCAAGATGATCCTGATACAACTGCAATTGTTATGATCGGTGAAATCGGCGGAGATGCTGAAGAGCGCGCTGCTGCATTTATCGCCGAATATGTAACCAAGCCAGTTGTAGGTTACGTCGCTGGATTTACTGCGCCAGAAGGAAAGACGATGGGCCATGCAGGCGCAATCGTTTCTGGGTCATCTGGAACTGCGCAAGCAAAGAAAGATGCTCTTGAGGCAGCTGGCGTTAAGGTCGGACAAACTCCAAGTGAAACCGCGCGCTTAATGCGCGCCATACTCGGTCGCTAGCGGTCAAATGTTGCAACGTGTCCTAGCGGTCTCGTTTGCACAAGTTTTGCGTAGCGTCTTTGTAATCCTTCTTCCGCTTGCCTTTATATCTCTAATCGCCTGGGCGACAGCTGGAAGCGCAACTGGAAATACTTCAGATCCAATGCGGGCAGCGCTCTGGCTCTGGCTAGGTGCGCACCACATTCCATTTAACTTAAGCGGAACAACGATTGGGTATCTATCTTTCCTTCCGATTGGTGCGATGTTGATCCCATTCTTTGCGCTTCGAGTTGGATTCACTAAAGCCCTTAGTAAATTACACGGCGACTTTCATAACATTAATAGCGTTCGTTCAATCTTTGCCGGTCAATATGCATTGGTCGCAACACTTCTTTCGCTCTTTAGCCGTTCAACCAACGTGTCACCACAGTGGTATCTAACTCCCATATTTACCTTTGGGATCGCCTACCTAGCGGCATTAACTGCCGGATCACGAGTTCGAATTTCGCAGGCAGCATCTTTAGCAAGCCGCGTTCTAGCAATCTTGCTTGGCTTCTCATTTATCATTCTTGCAATTTTGATCTTTACAAATACTGCGACCTTCAAGAATATCTCAATCGTCTTACAACCGGGGATTCTCGGCTCCTTCTTACTATTTGCGCTAAATGCTTTCTATCTTCCCAATGCGGCGCTATCGATACTCGGATACTTCACCGGAACTGGCTTTGCAGTTGGCGCCGGAACTTTAGTCTCACCATTCACGCATCGCTTAGGTGAACTACCCGCACTTCCTCTTCTATCAGTGCTTCCTACAACTTCTTCACGGTGGGCGCTAATTGCGGTCGCACTAGTTGTAGTCGTAGGCGCTGCTCTTGCGATCTGGGCACAGAGCTCTAGTACCACAACACTTATTCAAAGTTTCGTGCAGCTCTTGATCGCAACCGCTCTTTTAAGTTATCTAGCCAGCGGTTCTTTAATGACGCCGGCAATGAGCGCGGTTGGCTTATCAATTTGGAAATTCACCCTTTCAATCGCAGTTGAGATTGCTTTAGGAATCGCGCTGGTAGTTCTACTGCCGCAGATAAGAATTCGCGCTAAACGATGACTAATCCGCGAATCGTCATACTGGCTTCAGGTAGCGGAAGTATCGCCCAAGCAATTATCGATGCGCAGCACAGCGGTGACTTAAAAGCAGAGATCGCCTGCGTTATCTCTGATCAAGCAAGTGCCAAGGTATTAGATCGCGCAAAGTCAGCAGGCATCCCGAGCAAAGTAATTGCGGTGTCAGCAAATCGTTTGGATTGGGATCTACAAATTATTTCAGCGCTAACTGATTTACAACCTGACCTCGTTGTTAGTGCGGGCTTTATGCGGATCCTTTCGGCCGATTGTGTATCTAAATTTAAGATCGTAAATAGCCACCCCGCTTTACTTCCACTTTTTCCGGGTGCTCATGCAGTTCGTGATGCGCTGGTAGCTGGTGCCACCACGACCGGCACCACGATCCACTGGGTCGATAGCGGAGTCGATACTGGCCAGATCATCGCGCAAGAGGCAGTTGAAATCACAGGGGCTGATACCGAAGAGTCACTTCACGAACGCATTAAGATTATCGAACGACGTCTCTATGTCGCGACGTTGCAACAACTACTGAACGAATCAGTGAGGTCTCATGACTGACCGTAAAGTTATCCGTCGCGCACTCGTTAGCGTTTACGATAAAGATCGTCTTTTAGAACTCGGCAAGGTTTTAACCGAAGCCAAGATTGAAATACTTTCAACTGGTTCAACTGCCAAGACTTTAGCTGAGGCAGGTTATGCCGTAACCGAAGTCAGTTCATACACCGGTTTTCCCGAGATCATGGGTGGTCGCGTAAAGACTCTGCATCCCAAGATTCATTCAGGCATTTTGGCTGATCAAGATAACTCCGAGCATTTAGCGGCTATTGCAGATTTAGATATCGAACCCTTTGATTTAGTTGTTATTAATCTCTATCCGTTTTTACAGACGATTATATCGGGCGCCGAATATGCCGAATGCATCGAGCAAATTGATATTGGTGGTCCATCAATGCTGCGTGGGGCTGCAAAGAACCACGGTTCTGTTGCGGTTATCTCGAAGGTCTCGCAATATGACGATTTGTTTGCAGCGATAAAGGCTGGCGGAACAACACTTGATGAACGTCGCCGCTTTGCTCTCGAAGTTTTCCGCACAACAGCTGAATATGATTTAACGATAGCTAGCTGGCTCGGCACGCAGATCAGCATGGATATTCCAGATTGGTTTGGCTTGATCTGGAACCGGCAAAGTTCACTTCGTTATGGCGAGAACCCACATCAAAAAGCTGCGATATATCGCGGTGGTCCTCCCGGAATTGTTAACGCGGTTCAGAGCCATGGCAAAGAGATGTCATTTAATAACTACACCGATGCCGATGCCGCTTGGCGAGCAGCCCTCGATCACAGCCAACCTTGCGTTGCGATAATTAAACATGCCAATCCTTGCGGAATCGCAACTGGAAAAGATATCGCTAGCGCCTATTTAGCAGCCCATGCCTGTGATCCAGTTTCAGCTTTCGGGGGAGTCGTTGCCGCAAATCGCAAAGTGACCGTTGCAATGGCCGAACCACTTTCGCAGATTTTTACCGAAGTAATCATCGCCCCAGAATATGAACCCGAAGCGTTGGAAATTCTTTCGCGTAAACCTTCGATTCGCATTCTCACCTGCGCTAATACTTTTATTTCGCCTTTCGAGATTCGCCCAGTATCTGGTGGGGTTCTTTTGCAAGATACCGACAAGATCAACGCCGAAGGTGATTCTTCTGCCAACTGGAAACAGGTAACTGGTTCTGCAGTTTCTTCCGATGTTTTAGCAGATCTGGAATTTGCGTGGCGCTCAGTGCGCGCAGTTAAAAGCAACGCGATCTTATTGGCGCACAATGGCGCTGCAATCGGAATTGGAATGGGCCAAGTAAATCGCGTGGATTCGGCAAAGCTTGCAGTTGCTCGCGCCGGTGATCGCGTCGCCGGAACAGTTGCAGCCAGCGATGCCTTCTTCCCATTTGCAGATGGTCTTCAGATTCTGATCGATGCGGGTGTAACTGCAGTAGTTCAGCCTGGTGGCAGCGTTCGCGATGAAGAAGTAATTGCAGCAGCAAAGGCCGCAGGAATTGCAATGTTTTTCACTGGTACACGCCACTTCTCGCACGCCTAACTTCTCTAGCGGCAACTAACTCCAATAGGATCTGGTGTTATGACAGCAACGATCCTCGATGGCAAAGCACTTGCCGCAACCATCAAAGGGCAACTTGCTGCGCGCGTAACTGCTCTTAAGGCGAAAGGGATCACTCCAGGTCTCGGAACGGTTCTAGTTGGTGATGATCCAGGTTCGCACTCGTATGTTGCTGGTAAACATCGTGATTGCCAAGAAGTCGGAATCAACTCGATTCGCGTTGATCTAAAGGCAGATGCATCGCAAGCCGATGTTTTAGCGGCGATTAAAGATCTAAATAACTCTAAGGAATGCACCGGCTATATCGTTCAGTTGCCGTTGCCTAAGGGGATTGATACCCAAAAGATATTAGAAGCGATCGATCCTGCAAAGGATGCCGATGGTTTGCATCCCATGAACCTGGGTCGTTTAGTTGCGGGTTATTACTCACCGCTTCCTTGCACACCGCGCGGAATTGTTGAATTAATCAACCATTACAAAATTCCTCTGGCTGGCGCCGAAGTTGTAGTTATCGGTCGCGGCTTAACTGTTGGACGCCCACTTGGTTTACTGCTAACTCGCAAACAAGAAAATGCCACAGTTACGTTGACTCACACAGGGACTAAAGATTTGCTGGCACACACCAAGCGCGCCGATATTGTGATCGCTGCAATCGGCAGCGCACATTTCTTAAAGGCGGATCACATAAAGGCTGGTGCCGCAGTTCTTGATGTTGGAATTTCGCGCACCGCAGATGGATTACTTGGCGATGTTGACCCGGGTGTCATGAAC
>JBEBBQ010000041.1:0-6301 GCA_041158325.1 Actinomycetota bacterium
CGCGCGCCAAGAGAATAGTTAACTCAACAACATCTGCTGGTCCGCCGCCTGCCAAAACCTCAATAGATTCGCGTACTTCGAGGGCATTTCCGGCCGTTAATCCAAGTGGAACATCCATGGCGGTAACAAGTGCAAGTGTCTTTACACCGGCATCGATACCGAGTTGAACCATTGTGCGTGCAAGTTCTGCAGCTTGTTTAGGATCACTCATAAATGCTCCGCTTCCGGTTTTCACATCTAGCACTAGCGCTGAAGTTCCTTCAGCAATCTTCTTCGACATAATTGATGAAGCAATAAGTGGGATCGCTTCAACTGTCGCGGTTACATCACGTAACGCATAGAGTTTCTTATCGGCTGGAGCAAGACCAGCACCTGCTGCACAAATAACTGCTCCAGTATCTTGTAAAACTTTGAGCATCTCTTCGTTAGATAGCGAAGCGCGCCAGCCAGGAATTGATTCGAGTTTATCTAAAGTACCGCCGGTATGGCCAAGGCCGCGTCCTGAAAGTTGTGGAACTGCGCCGCCACAAGCAGCAACAAGCGGCGCTAAAGGAAGAGTTATCTTGTCTCCAACTCCACCGGTTGAATGTTTATCAGCTGTTGGTCTATCTAACATCGACCAGTTCATGCGTTCGCCAGAGTTAATCATCGCCGTTGTCCAGCGAGAAATTTCGCGAGAGTTCATGCCATTTAGCAAGATCGCCATCAAGAGGGCGGACATCTGTTCGTCGGCAATTACTCCGCGGGTATAGGCATCAACTGTCCAGTCGATTTGCTTGTCGGTAAGTTCGTTACTATCACGTTTGGCGGCGATAATTTCTACAGCGGCAAAAGGTTCAACAGAGTTGCTAGTCAAGACGCTTTTCCATTTCTTCTGGGCCAAACGCCCAAGGAAGTAGGTCAGCGAGAGTTTTGATTCCATCATCTGTTGCTAATTGCAGCTTTGAGCCACCATGTTCTTGAAGAAGTTGGCGACAACGACCACATGGCATTAACAAATTTCCTGAGATATCAACGCAGGTAAATGCAATTAAACGGCCGCCACCTGAGTTAACCAGCGATGAAACTAGGCCACATTCTGCGCATAAAGTAAGGCCATAACTTGCATTTTCTACATTGCAGCCGGTCACGATTCGTCCATCATCTACTAGCGCCGCGACGCCTACTGGAAACTTTGAATACGGAGCATAAGCCTGCTTCATGGCAGCAGTTGCCTGCTCCTTAAGTAGCTCCCAATTAATTTGCATACGCTGCACTCGCTGCGGCATTGATCGCTGCAGTTTGGGCAGCTAGCGCTTTAGATTTAATGACAATCTCAATTCCTTTATCGCCGATTCCGTAGCGATGTCCGTAAATACCGGCCTTGGCATCAATTACATCTGAGAGTTGGCTGTCGTTAACTGCCTTACCGATTATTGCTGACACCGCTATATCTACGCGCTTAACAACAGATGCAATTAGGTATTTAGAGGTTGCAGGAGTGACGCTTAGGTAAAGATCTGGTTCAGAGATGATCAAATTAACTTCTGGAGCGTTCTTCTTCCGGTTCTTTGAAGTATTCGCCTTAACTATCGCCTCGAATAGCCCATCTGCCGAACCAGTTGTGGCATCGTAGATCACATCGATACCAAGGCTGATTAGAGCCTTTGCTGAGACTACAGATTCGGTGGCGGTGTACTTTACAAATGACCTGACGTTCTTCTTTGCTGCAGCAACGCCCAGTAAAAATCCATTTTCGTAGTCATCTGCATTCGAAGGAGTAGTCACCATAGCGACTCGTCCGCTCTTGGTAGCAAGCGCTGCGCTGTAGCCGGCTAGGAAAGCCGCTTCATTTTCAGAGTAGATGATGGAAGTTACATTTAGCGAAGGAATCGAGGCGTCGCCGATAATCGCGAATTGGGTATTTGGAAATTCAATCGCCAGCGGTTCGATAACTTTTGCATATTGCGCACCAACTGCAATTATCGTCGTGCAACTCTTTGAAGTCAGGGTTCGAATTCTCTTAGCGCGGTCTGCATTAGTTCCATCGGTAACAACGCTCTCAAAGGTAAATGAGTATTGGCTTTGCGCTTTTTTAACGCCCGCTAGGGTCGCATCGTTATATGAACGATCGCCTAGCCCGCCAGTGTCATATGCGATACAGATGTTTCCAGCAGCGCTGGCTTGCGCAGCACCAAATAACGACAGCACCACTGCCGCGATTGCAATTGATGCTCGTAACTTCATTAGAGGACCAAGCCTAGATTCTTATAAGTCTGAGCCAAAGTTGCGCTTGCTACGCTGCGCGCTTTATCTGCTCCATCATGAAGCACCTTAATCAGATGAGCTTCATCCTGTAGCAGTTCGAGGGCTTGGGTACGAATTGGGCGTAGGTATTCAACAACCACTTCAGCGACTGCGCCCTTTAAGTCTCCATAACCCTTTCCGGCAAATTCGTTCTCCAGATCTGAAACGCTCTTTCCAGAAAGTGCGGAATGAATAGTCAGCAGGTTACTGATGCCAGGTTTAGCTTTTTCATCAAAAGTTACTTCGCGACCAGCATCGGTTGTGGCGCTCTTAATCTTCTTAGTGTTTGCCTCTGGCGTATCCATTATCTCTAGCACGCCTGCCACAGAGCCCGATGATTTACTCATCTTATTTGTCGGCTCTTGTAGATCATAAATCTTGGCACCTGACTTTAAAATATAACCTTCTGGAATTCTAAAGGTCTCACCAAATTTGGTATTAAAACGTGTTGCTAAATCGCGTGTTAACTCGATGTGCTGGCGTTGGTCTTCACCGACCGGAACTTGGTGCGCTTGGTAAAGCAGAATGTCTGCCGCTTGCAACATTGGGTAGGTAAAGAGTCCAACGCGCGCTGTATCTGCGCCGCCCTTTGCTGACTTATCTTTAAATTGGGTCATGCGATTGGCTTCACCAAAACCGGCGATACATTCCATAATCCAACCGAGTTGGTTATGTTCAGCCACATGTGATTGCACAAAGAGCGTTGATTTTTCAGGAGAAATACCTAGCGCGATCAACTGGGCGGCAGAGGAAAGAATTCTTTTGCGCAGTAGCGCCGGATCAATATCGCCAGTTAGTGCGTGAAGATCGACTATGCAGTAAAAGGCGTCGTTTCCGCTCTGGAGATCAACCCATTGCTTTAGGGCACCGAGATAGTTGCCCAGGTGGAAGGAGTCACTGGTGGGCTGAATGCCCGAAAGAACTCGCTTCTGCGTCATAGTTGTAATTCTCGCATGAATCGCTAGTTACGCGATATCAATAACTGCCCAGCGCGTTTGCCTTCCATGGTTAAAACCGTGATGCGAATACCGTTAACGCCAACTACATCATGTTCTACGGGAATTCTGCCTAAGAAATGCATGACAAAACCGCTGGCTGTTTCATATGGGCCTTCAGGGATTTCTATACCTGTCTGCTCACGTAAGTCATCGATCGAAATCAGACCGTCAACCTCAAAATCACCTGTGCGAGATTCCATGGAAACTTCAGCCTCATCGGTGTCGTATTCATCTTTGATATCACCGATCAGGCATTCGACTAAATCTTCCAAGGTCACGATGCCATCAGTGCCGCCGTATTCATCAAGCACGATAGCTAAATGCTGGCGTTGATTGCGCATCTCAGTTAGCGCAGGCAAGACCCCCTTGGTACCAGGAAGAAACATGACGTTGCGAACCAGTTCTTGAATTTTTCCGCCAGTGCTCACCAAGGTGGTATCTAATAAATCGCGCACATGGATAAAACCAATTACCTCATCGGTCGAACCGCGAACAACGGGGTAGCGTGAGTGAGCGCGATCAACGGCGAGCGCGATCGCTTTGCCCACTGTTAAAGAGGCATCCATAAAATCTACCTCAGTGCGCGGCACCATGACTTCGTGCACTTGACGTTCAGATGCGTTAAAGACTTCTTCAACGATATCGCGTTCCTCAGCCGTCAACGCAGCATGTCCAGTTACTAGATCAAGCAACTCTTCTTCAGACATCTGACTGCGCTGTTCCTTCGGATCGATTCCGAAGATTCGAACAACGACATCGGTTGATTTAGAGAGTAGCCAAATCACAGGTCTAAAGAATTTTGCGGTGAAATCAATCGGGCCGGCGCTCCATAGTGAAATTTCTTCAGTGCGAAATAGCGCAAGGCGCTTTGGCACGAGCTCACCGAATACGAGTGAGAAGTAAGCGATTACTAAGGTGACTCCGATTAACGAAGTTACATTTGCCGCATCATCTGAAAGACCAAGATCAACTAACTGCGGAATCACATAAACGCCAAGTCTTTCTGCGCCAAGTGCTGCAGATAGAAAACCACAAACGGTAACTCCAACTTGAGCAGCGGCTAAGAAGCGATTTGGGTTGGAGGTAAGTACCGAAACCTTGGCGCCACGTTTACCTCTACTTGAGAGTTGGCGGACTTGGCTTTCGCGAAGTGAGATGAGGGCGATTTCTGCTGCCACGAAGAATGAGCCGAGGAGAATCAGGCCAGCTACAGAGGCGAGATCGCCGATTAAAGAACCAATCGGGTAAGGGTCCATGATGGATGTAATTCTAAGGCTTAGGGCGAAAAGATGTGAACTCGCCTAGGGGCCAATTCCTGCGCCCCTTCCCTATTGGCCCACGCTTGGCATATCCTTTGCGAGCCTAGCCAACCGGCTAGCACCTTCATCCTCGGACCGTCGGGCACGTACCTGCCCGGAGAAGGAGATACCTTAAATGGCATCTGTTGTATTCGAAAACGCAACACGTATCTACCCAGGCACAACCAAACCTGCAGTCGACAAGTTAAACCTCACCGTTAAAGACGGAGAATTTTTGGTTCTTGTTGGCCCATCAGGTTGCGGTAAGTCAACATCACTTCGTATGTTGGCCGGCCTTGAAGAAATCGACGAAGGTCGCATTCTTATCGGTGATCGTGATGTAACAAACGTTGCTCCAAAAGATCGCGATATCGCGATGGTTTTCCAGTCATATGCGCTTTACCCACATATGACCGTTGCAGAGAACATGGGATTCGCACTTAAGATCGCTGGAGTTGCAAAGGAAGAACGCGATAAGCGCGTTAATGAAGCAGCAAAGTTGCTCGACCTTGAGCCATACCTAGATCGCAAGCCAAAGGCGCTTTCTGGTGGACAACGTCAGCGCGTTGCTATGGGTCGTGCGATTGTTCGCGAGCCACAGGTCTTCCTTATGGATGAACCACTTTCAAACCTTGATGCGAAGTTGCGCGTTGCAACTCGTACCCAAATCGCTGCACTACAGCGCCGTCTCGGAATCACAACTGTTTACGTAACACACGACCAGGTTGAAGCTATGACCATGGGCGATCGCGTAGCAGTTCTTAAAGATGGTCTATTGCAGCAAGTTGATACACCACGCAATCTTTACGATGCTCCAGCAAATGCATTCGTTGCTGGCTTCATCGGTTCACCTGCGATGAACCTCCTATCTGCTCCAGTAAGCGGCGGAAAAGCGATGCTCGGAGACCTAGCTGTAGCCGTACCAGCATCAGCTGGCGCATCTGTAACAGTCGGTATCCGTCCAGAAGGCTTCGCACCTGCCTCACAGGGCTTCCACGTTCTAGTTGAAGTGGTTGAAGAGCTCGGTGCCGATGCATTCGTTTATGGCAAGCCTGCAGATTCATCTGTGAAGTTTGCTAACTCAACTGATGATGGCGCACAAGTAATTGTTCGCTGGGATCCAAAGAACCCACCAAAGCCAGGTGACACAATCACTGTCACTGCAAGCGCTACATCAGTTCACCTATTCAGTTCTTCAACTGGAGAGCGTCTTAAGTAATAGTTTAAAAGTAGAAAACCCCGTCACAACTGTGGCGGGGTTTTCTACGTTAAAAGGGCTTGGAGAACACTGTCTCTTCAGTTGCCTCTAACTCGAGCAAACGATTCCATTTTGCAGTGCGTTCTGAGCCATGGGTAGATCCAACTTTTATCTGCTCAGCGCGCCAACCGGTAGCCAAATCTGCCAACCATGAATCTTCGGTCTCACCGCTGCGCGCCGAGACAACTGTTGCAAAGTTATTTGCGTGGGCATGATCTAGGACGCGATGAGTTGAGGTGAGCAGGCCATTCTGATTGGCTTTAATCAAGATAGCGTTGGCGCTTTTTTCGGCGATGCCGCGTTCGAGGCGATGTAAATTAGTTGTAAATAGATCATCTCCAAGGATTTGCAGGTGCGCAGGTGCGCTTGCAGCAAAGGCTGACCATGAGGACCAGTCATCTTCAGCAAAGGGATCTTCAATTGAAGAAATTGGATAGGTAGTAACTAAATTAAGCATCTGG
>JBEBBQ010000042.1:0-7440 GCA_041158325.1 Actinomycetota bacterium
AGCATCGCAGAGATAGCTCGGCGACGCTTCTGCGTCGGCGTAAGGCTGGCGTGATTTGGACGCGGTGGCAAGATCGAAGGAATTTTGTCGTAGCCAATCATTCGCGCTACTTCTTCAGCCAGATCTGCAGGAGTCAACAAGTCTGAACGCCAAGATGGCGGATCAACGGTGAATGATTTTTCATCCACATCGCAGCCGATTACTCGCAGAACGCGAGCTATTTCGGAGGGCGCTACATCCAGTCCTAGAATCTTTGTTATGTATGCAGGGTCAAGTTTTATTACTGGTGCGAACTTTGGTTCACCTGCTACCTCGGTTGCGACGTGCTGAGCGGAACTATGTTCGCTCAAAAGCTGTACACATCTAGCCGTCGCAAACTCAGCCAGAGATGGATCAACACTACGTTCGAGGCGGCGGGAGGCTTCCGAGGAAAGTTTGTGGCGTCGCGAAACTCTAGCAACAGAAACTGGATCAAATCGTGCGGCTTCAATTGCAATATCAGTAGTGTTATCTGAAATCTCAGAATATTGACCACCCATGGTTCCGCCGAGGGCAAGTGGTTGTTTATCGTCGCAAACCATTAAATCTTCAGGATCAAGCTGACGTACTTGTCCATCAAGGGTTGTAAATGGTTGTGCTTTGCCGGCACGTTTGATGGTTAGGCCGCCGGAAATCTTTGCCTTATCAAAGGCGTGAAGAGGTTGGCCGAGTTCAAGCATAACATAGTTAGTAACATCAACAACGAGGGAGATAGAACGCATTCCCATCTTCTCGATACGGCGACGCATCCAAATCGGCGTAGTTGCTGAAGGGTCAAAGTTTGAGACAGTACGCAGGTAAAAAACTGAAACTGTTGCAGGATCTTCGATCTTTGCCTTTACTCCGGTACCAGTTTCTGCAAACTTTAATGTGCGAAGCGCATCAACCGGATCGGTAAATTTCAAGCCTAGCGAACCAGCTACTTCGCGAGCAATGCCGCGAATACTTAGCGCGTAACCACGATCAGGGTTTACCGCTACATCAAAAATGGTGTCGTTTATTTCAAGAACAGCGATTGCATCTGCTCCGATCTCCACTTCACCTTCGGCAAAGACCATGATGCCCGCATGATCATCGCCCAAACCGAGTTCGCGCGAGGAACAGATCATGCCGTTAGAGGTCTTGCCGTAAGTTTCTCTCGCAGCGATTTTGAAATCGCCGGGCAAGACTGCGCCAGGAAGTGCCGCAACGACAATGTCGCCAACTGCGAAGTTGGTAGCACCACAAATAACGTAACGGGTCTCTTTCTCACCACAATCAAGACCCACGTAGCGAATTGGCTTTTTGAACTCAGTGATTTCTTCAATTGTTAAGACTTTGGCAAAGGTCAGAGGCCCGTTTAAATCTGATCCCGCTTCAATGATCTCTTCAACTTCAAAGCCAACGCGAATGAGTCCGTTGGAAATTTCCTCAGCGGTGATATTTGCAGGGATATCTACAAATTCACGGATCCACGATAAAGGTGCGCGCATTTAGAGACCTACCCCAAATTGACGCGTGAAACGAAGATCGCCCTCAACGATGTCGTGCATATCTGTGACGTTGTGGCGAACCATAAGCGTGCGTTCTAGCCCCATTCCAAATGCAAAACCACTGTATACGTCAGTATCAATTCCACAAGTTGCCAAAACTTTTGGATTAACCATTCCACAGCCGCCCCATTCGATCCAGCGACCGTTGAAGAAAATATCTACTTCCGCGCTAGGTTCAGTGAAAGGAAAGAATGATGGACGAAGACGCGTAGTTACATCAGGACCGAACATCGCTTGGGCAAAATTATCGAGAGTTCCCTTTAGGTGCGCCATGGTGATGCCCTTATCAACAACCAAGCCTTCAACTTGATGGAAAACCGGACTGTGTGTGGCATCTAATTCGTCAGCGCGGAAGGTGCGTCCTGGACAGATCATGTAAATCGGTGGCTCGTGCTGCAACATCGATCTAATCTGTACCGGAGAAGTCTGCGTGCGAAGCACCATCCCGGACTCAACTGGTTCGATGTAAAAGGTATCTTGCATCGTTCTCGCTGGATGATCGGCGGGAATATTTAGGGCATCGAAATTTAGCCAACCTGATTCGAGCTCTGGTCCTTCTTCAACGGCATAGCCTTGTTCGATAAAGAAATCACTGATTTCATTTTTGATAATTGTTATTGGATGCAGTCCCCCACGATGTGCGCGGTTCACCGGCAAAGTTATATCTACAACTTCTTCAAGAAGAACTTTGGCATCACGTTCTGCTTCAAGTTTTGCAGTTGCTCTATCGAGCGCTGCCGCTATCGCTGCCTTTGCTTCACCGATTAACTTTCCAGCGCTGGCTTTTTCTTCTGGAGCAAGTGAACCTAGACCACGACTCGCAAGTGAGATCGGAGCCTTATCGCCCAGATGGGCAAGACGGGCCAGCTTTAGAGAATCGAGATCACTGGCTGCGGCGAAAGCAGTTGCGGCATCGCTAACCCATTTTTCAATCTCTGCGGGGCTCATAGCGAAATCTTAACCTGTGATCTTTCGTGGATGCGGGATATTTGGCTAGGAAGCGGTGAGGTGGAACATAACGATGGATGCAGCAGCAGAGAGATTTAGGCTCTCGGCATTGCCCTTCATTGGAATATTTACAGCAATAACATCACTTCCAATTAACGTATCTATCCCCCGCGCTTCATTACCGAAAATAGCAACGCAGTCGCCAAGATTTTTTACTTCTAATAGCGACGTTGCCCCCTGAGCTGAAAGAGCCAACTTCTTAATCTCTGGAAATTTTTCAGAGAGAGTTGAGAGGGTTATTCCTGTGTAAAGCGGAATATGCCAAAGAGATCCCGCAGTTGCCCTAACCACCTTTGGCGAATACATATCTACGCTGCCTGGTGAAGTAATAACTGCATCGATACCCATCGCATCTGCACTTCGCAGAATGGTTCCAGCATTGCCGGGATCTTGAATTTCATGAAGGTAAATAAACTTCGATTGGCCGCTTAATTTTAAATCTTCGAAAGAGTTGCGGCCGATTTCACAGACGCTCAAGATTCCTTGTGGTGTAATTGTTGAGGACATTGCCGCCATTACTGGTTCGCTCACCAAAATAGTTTCAACGCTTGAGGAATCTAGACCTGCGCCATCGAGACGAGATAGGCCGCTCTCGGTGAGAAAGAGGGTTTTAATCTTGGGGCCAGAAGTTGCGGCTAATGCTTCGCGGGCGCATTGCAGGCCTTCGGCGATAAATTGACCATGCTCTCCGCGCTCTTTATTTCCGCGGGAAGAGATAAGAGCCTTCACCCGCGCGATATGCGGCGAGTGAAGGCTCTCGATCATTTAGAAGGTTATGCGCTAACTAGATTTTTGCGAGCTAGATCAACCAGGGTCTTAAATGTTGCTGGATCATTTGTAGCGATGTCGGATAGAACGCGACGATCAACTTCAACACCTGCAGCCTTTAGACCTTGGATGAAACGGTTGTAAGTCATTCCGTTTTCGCGGGCTGCAGCATTAATGCGCTGAATCCAAAGCTGACGGAAATCACCCTTCTTATCTTTACGGTCGTTAAACGCGTAAACCATTGAGTGAGTGACTTGCTCTTTCGCCTTTGTGAAAAGACGGGAACGCTGACCGCGGTATCCGCTAGCGCGTTCTAGGGTTGTACGACGCTTCTTAGCAGCGTGAACTCCACGTTTTACTCTCATTTAATTCACACTCCTTACTTAAGGCCAAGCATGCGCTTGGCTGTCATTGCGACGGTTGGCTTTGCTGCTTGTTCGGTACTCAAACGACGAGTAACGCGAGATGACTTACGCTCCAAAAGGTGGCGCTTGCCTGCACGCTCGTGCATGATCTTTCCTGAACCGGTTACGCGAAAAGTCTTCTTCGCGCCACTGTGGGTCTTCATCTTTGGCATTTATCTTCTCCTGTACTTCATCGTCTTTAAGCTGTTGTCTTAAAAAAACTATTTACTTCTCTTCTGCCGCCTCGAGCGCTGCCTTTTCCTTGGCTGCGCGCGCTGCCTTCTGCTCTGCTACCGCTTCAGTCTTCTTCTTCGTCGGTCCCAGCACCATCGTCATATTTCGACCCTCTTGCTTAGGGGCGAACTCAACAAAAGCAACTTCTGCAACATCTTCTGCAAGACGTTGTAGCAATTTAAAACCAAGCTCGGGGCGAGTTTGTTCGCGTCCGCGGAACTTCATCGTGATCTTTACCTTGTCGCCACCCTTTAGGAATTTCACGATTGCGTTACGTTTGGTTTCGTAATCGTGGCTTTCAATCTTTGGTGTCAATCGCACTTCCTTCACCACAATGTGGGTCTGGTTCTGACGAGCTTCACGAGCCTTCTGAGCAATTTCGTACTTGTACTTGCCGAAGTCCATGATTTTGCATACAGGTGGATTTGCTTCTGGCGCGATCTCTACGAGGTCTAAACCAATTTCATCTGCCATCTGTAGCGCTACTTCAATATCTACAACTCCAACTTGATCACCGGTGTGGCCGATGAGACGAATTTGAGGTGTGCGGATACGGTCATTGATGCGCGGTTCAGTTGTGATTTGTGCTCCTTAGTTGGTTGCTACTGTTGATTTTGACTTTAGTAGCCGGGGTTTACCGCAGAAATCGCGCACCGCTAAGGAAAGAAAAGAGCGCCCGGAGGCGACTTACTTTCGACAAACCAGCCAACTCTAGATAACTAGGTTGAGAAGGTGGGAGCGGTGAGCTCCTCTTGCAGTAGCCAAAGCCACTGGTCTGAGGCGAACTTTACCTTTAAGCGCCCATCGCGTGCAAACCGCCGTCTACGTGCACGATTTCAGCGGTCGTTTTTGGGAACCAGTCAGATAAGAGCGCCACAGCAGCCTGGGCGGCCGGCACCGGATCCGTTACATCCCATTCCAAAGGCGAGCGTTCGTTCCAGACCTTCTCGAATTCGTCAAAGCCTGGGATCGATTTTGCCGCCATGGTGCGAATCGGACCTGCTGCAACCAAGTTAACGCGAATGTTTTCTGCACCTAAATCGCGAGCTAAGTAACGAGATGTTGATTCAAGTGCAGCCTTGGCAACGCCCATCCAGTCATACTTTGGCCAAGCCACTGTCGCATCGAAATCAAGTCCGACCACAGAGCCCCCACCGTTAAATAGTGGGCGCGCAGCCATCGTTAAAGATTTCAGTGAATATGCTGAAACATGTACGGCTGTTGCGACATCTTCCCAAGCAGTGTTGAGGAAATTTCCGCCCAGCGCTGCTTCGGGAGCAAAACCAATAGAGTGAACAACACCATCTAAATGTGGGAAATGTTCCTTGACGCGACCAGCAAGGGCATCTAAATGTTCTTGATTTGTAACATCGAGTTCGATTACGGGCGCAGGTTGTGGCAGACGCCCGGAAATGCGCGTTGTTAAACTCATGACCCGACCGTATGAAGAGAGAAGAACATTAGCGCCCTGCTCTTGAGCAATCTTGGCGATATGGAAAGCGATCGAACCATCGGTTAGTACGCCGGTTACTAGAATATTTTTTCCTTGAAGAATTCCCATAATTAATGCCCCATTCCTAATCCACCATCTACTGGAATCAAAGCGCCCGTGATGTAACCACTTGCAGGTGATGCAATAAAGCTGACGACTTTTGCGATTTCTTCTGCGGAACAGAAGCGACCTAGCGGAACAGAAGCCGCGATTTCAGTTCTGCGTTTTTCATCAAGTGCTGCGGTCATATCTGTTTCTACAAATCCTGGAGCAATCACATTTGCGGTGATGCCACGGGAACCAAGTTCGCGTGCAAAAGAACGAGCCATTCCGAGCAGACCGGATTTACTTGCCGAGTAGTTAACTTGGCCAGCAGCACCGACTCCCCCAACAACGGAACCGATAAATATCAGTCGGCCGCGCTTTAACTTAAGTAAACCCTTGGTCGCTCGTCTAGCTACGCGAAAGGCACCAGTTAAATTAGCGTTGATCACGCTCTCAAAATCTTCATCGGACATACGCATGACTAGACCATCTTTAGTTATACCCGCATTAGCGACGATGATTTCAGGTAAACCCCATTGCGATTCAATTTCAGCAAAGGCGGCATCAACACTTTCGGAGGAAGTTACATCCATCTGTACTGCGCTAAATCCTGCTGGCGCGTTGCCACTGCGATACGTGACCACTACGTGATGGCCATCGGCCTGCAAAGATTGTGCGATCGCTAATCCAATACCGCGATTTCCGCCGGTGACCAGAGCGATTGCTTTTGATTCCTCGGACATATGACAAAACTTACCCTGCTACTTATGCGTAACTTGCCGTTTTCGGCGGGCGCGCCCAGACGTTGCGCCTTACCCTAGGGTTATGGCAATACGACGCAAGACGGTAAGTAAGGCTCCGGCGGTTTATGACATCACCGCAGCTCCTGCATCGCTGACTCGCGATCAAGCAGGACGTCAACGTCGCTACTTCTACTCAATGATGATCCGAACCTTTTGCTTCATTCTTACGGTAGTTCTTCCTAGTCCTTATCGTTGGTTTGCGCTGCTAGGCGCAGTAACGCTTCCATATTTTGCGGTTGTGATCGCAAATGCTGGGCGCGAAACCTTTGCGCCAGGTTCAGGCCTGGTTTCAGATAAAGCCAAGTCCTTAGAGTAAAGAAATTTTCAGCAGCACAGGATTGGCTAGACTCAATACATGTCTGGTGAGCGCTCTTCTGTAAAAGAGTCAAACACGCTCCTAAAAAACTTTGTCACCCTGTTACTGATCTTGGGATGTCTCTGGGCAAGTCAATGGCAGTTCCAACGCGGCATAGATCGCCAAGATCGAAACCAAGGAATTGAATCGCAGTTGACACTGGCTTCAGTTCAATTGGCAGATATCAAGAAAGACTTCGCCAAGTTCGAATGGCGCACAGTCACGACGCAGGGTTCGTTCGATCCCGATAATCAGATTCTTCTTAAGAATAGATACTTCGAAGGCGTCTATGGCTATGAAGTTTTAACTAGATTTACCGCAACCGATGGCCGTTCTTTCTGGGTTGACCGCGGATGGGTCAAGGCCGGTAAAGATGCAACTACCGCACCGATTGTCTCGCCTACTCCAACCGGAGAAGTTTCTTTAAATGCGCGACTTCGCTTAGATCGATCGCTGCCGCAGGGCGCTTTCTTTGCACTTCCCGCAAGTGGTGCAGGAATGATCTCTAAATTAAATGCCCAATCTGACTCGACATCTGAAGGTTTCTATTTGGATTTACTTAGCGGTTCGCAACCATCTCTGACTCCTGCAGTGCCTGCGCAAGTACCCGAATTAAGCGATGGGCCTCATATCGCTTACTCGCTGCAATGGATCTTCTTCGGTGGATTGATTATCTACGGCAGAATTTTAATTAGGCGTGGTCAAATCTTGACGAGCAAAGAGCTCGGAGTAGAGCCCACCAGTTAGAACTAGCTCTTCA
>JBEBBQ010000043.1:0-3556 GCA_041158325.1 Actinomycetota bacterium
GCTTTGATTGCGGCGTCAATTGAATCTACAGCTGTAACAGTAGAAAGGAATGAAATGGTGATTGCACCACTCTTTAGCGTTGCCATCTGATCTGGCGTTAGCGGCTGAACCGAGAGAACAACATCTGCTCCGGCAAGGACATCGCCCTTAACTACAGATGCACCTGCCGCAGCGTAAGCAGCGTCAGTTCCCTGTGAGTTATCGCCAGCACCTGATTGGATAACGACTTCATATCCAAGGCGAGTTAATTTATTGATGATGTCAGGAACTAGCGCTACGCGCTTTTCTCCTGCTTTAACTTCTAATGGGACGGCTACACGCATGGACAAACCATACTTGCTGATCTAATTACCTGCGAGTTCTCCACGGGTGAGGTGATAAAGCAAGGCTTGAATTGTTGTGCGGCGGTGATAGGCCTCGCGCCAAATGACCGACTTTGGCCCATCGATCACAGATGCTGCAACCTCTTCACCACGGTGTGCTGGCAAGCAGTGCATGAAGATTGAATCCTTTTCAGTTAACGCCATCAACTTATCTGTTACAGCAAATGGTGCCAACACTTTCATTTTCTCTGCGCGTTCTGCCTCGGGATCTCCCATCGACATCCAAACGTCGGTATATAGAACGCTTGCGCCTTGTGATGCTGATTCAGGATCGTTGGATACTTCAATCGTTGCGCCAGTTTTTTCGGCAATCTTTTTTGCTTGCGCAACTACATCAGCACTTGGCGCCCATTTTCCATCGGGAGTTGCCGCAACAACATGTGCTCCCATAATTGCGCCCATTGTTAACCAAGCATGGGACATGTTGTTTCCATCGCCAAGGTAAACAAATTTTCTTCCCTTTATATCGCTGCCAAATGTCTCGCGGATTGTTAACCAGTCGGCAAGTAACTGAGTTGGATGATCGTCATCAGTTAAAGCGTTGATTACAGGTATTGAAGCGTTTGCTCCAAGTTCATCGACATCAGATTGGGCGAAGGTTCTGATTATCAAAGCATCGCAATATCCGCTAATGATTTTTGCAGTATCGGCGATAGTTTCGCCACGTCCTAGTTGCAGTTCATCTCCGCGAATAAATATTGGAGTACCGCCAAGGTGGGCAACTGCAGTTTCTGATGAAAGGCGAGTGCGAGTTGAAGGCTTTGTCATATAAATCGCAACGGATTTGTTCTTTAGACTATCCTGAGAACGAAGTGGGTTCTTGGCGAATTCGGCTGCAGTGTTAAGCAGCAAATCAACATCGGCTCGCGATAAATCAGCCGTGCGCAGCAAGTCCTTCATCTTCAAATTCTACCTGCTGCCACTATCCTTTCGGACATGGGTATTTTCCGTAAGAACTCTCCTGAATTAGAGGGCGATACTGATCTACTTACCCGTCCCCAAAATCAACAAGATGATCGGCTCCAAGAAGATGATGGGGGCCACGATCGATTTGCGCACTATGTAAAGAAGGAAAAGATCGTCGAATCTGCGGTCACCGGTAAAGCGGTACGAGCGCTTTGCGGCAAGAAATGGATCCCATCGCGCGATCCTGAAAAATATCCAGTCTGTCCAGTCTGTAAAGAAATCTATGACGGCCTCCCGCGCAAATCATCTGACAAGTAAATTATTAGCCGTTGTATTCGCTCTAAGCGTTGTTTTTTCACCGCAAGCGCATAGCGCTAACCAACCTCGCAAGATATTGACGGGGTGGATTCCTTACTACTCCATGAAGACTTCTCTTCCTGCGGCGCTAAATAACGCCGATTTAATTAAAGAGGTAATGCCATTTTGGTACACCTTGAAATTTAATGGCAAAACCAAAGAAGCCTTTGTCAGTGATTTATATGTAAGAGGAAATCCAAGTATTCCAATTGCAACTCCACTTGCGGCGATGCGGGCAGCTGGCTTTCAGATTATTCCAACAATTACCGATGGCACAGATAAGTTAGTTCTATCAAACTTGCTCGCCAATCCAACGAGCAGAACCCAGGTTGCCAAGACTCTGCATAGCTATGTAATGGTCAACAACTTTGACGGTATCGATTTAGATTTTGAGGGTTTTGCATTTGTTGATGGAAATTCGACGTGGGCAAAAACTGCACCAGGTTGGGTTGCTTTAGTTAAAGAACTCTCTGCGATGCTGCGCGCGGATAATAAATTGCTATCTGTTTCAACACCGTACAACTTCAACCCCGCTGAACGACAGAAGGGTTACACGGTCTATGCCTGGCCGCAGATCGCTCCGTACATTGATCGCTTAAGAATCATGACTTATGACTATTCAGTTTCTAAAGTTGGTCCAATCGGACCACTTGCTTGGACAGAGAAAACGGTTGCTTATGCCGCTTCAATCATGCCGGCTTCAAAGGTTTATCTCGGACTTGCTGGTTATGGTCGTGACTGGGTAACTAAGGTTGAAGGCGTATGTCCTGCACCTTTTGCGAGTGCGATCAAAGTTGGCGCAAAGGCTGCAACTTTTGTGATGCGTGATGCCGCAGCGCTTGCCGCAAGTTACAAAGTAACGCCGGTATTTGACGCCAAATTTGGCGAAGCAACATTTACATATACAAAGTCATATGAGGGAACTACTGCAGACGGTCGCTCCACGATGTGTACTGCAACTCGCACCGCTTGGTACCAGAACGCACAGAGTTATAAGTTGCGAAGCGAACTCGTAGCCAAATATAAACTAGGTGGTGTAACTGCTTGGACTTTGGGCATGGAAGAACCGCTGGCCATGGAAGCAATTCGCCAGACTGCACTTGGTATCGCACCAGTAAAAGTTGTGAGCGCGTTAACAGTTGATAAGACCGCGGCGCTTTATGGAAATTCAGTTTCGATTTTTGCGCAATTGAACTTAGAGGATAAATCACCTGCTGCAAACCTTCCATTAAGAATTGAAGGCAAGAGCGCGAACGATGCCACTTGGCGGATTCTTGGAACCGCAGTCGCGGGAGTCGACGGAAGATTTACAACACCAATTCTCTTAGGCAAAGCAACCGCTATCCGTATTGCAACTGATGGCACATGGGAGCGCGCTGAATCTTTGAGTAATGAAATCTCAATCTTGATTGATCGCACAATTTCTATTTCGGCTCCGGGAACGGTAAAAGCGAATTCTTCTTTTGCAATCGACGGAGTAGTTCGTCCACGAAGTGCTGGCGCTCAACTTTCGCTAATGAAATTTAGCGCGGGTACTTGGAAGAAGGTTGCGGTCGCAACCACCAACGAGCAAGGCGTCTTCGCCTTTGCTGTAGAGAAAGAGCCGCGGCAGGTTGCGCGTTATCAAATAATTGTCGAAGGCGATCAACTTTGGCGTCAGGTAGCCGCTCCAGAGTTCTCTATCATTATCCGGTGATGGTTAAGACTGATACTCAAATCGAAGAGCAGATTCGCGCAATCTTCTCTGGCGATACTCCTTGGGTCACCATCGTTTGGGATGATCCAGTAAACCTAATGACCTATGTAACTTATGTTTTGATTGAGCTCTTTGGTTTCTCGAAAGAGAAAGCCCACGAGTTAATGATGAAAATTCACACCGAAGGTAAAGCGATTGTTTCAACAGGAAGTCG
>JBEBBQ010000044.1:0-3007 GCA_041158325.1 Actinomycetota bacterium
GCGGATATTCAGTGGTTCAAAGCGATGACGGAAAGATTGTGCGCGATGCCACAAAGTTAAAGGCTGGCGCTGTGCTGCGCATTCGGGCGGCTAAGGGCGAAGCTCGCGCAAGCGTTCTGGCAGAAGAGTAGATTTAACCCATGGCCGCAAAGGATGCAAAACCTTCTTATGAAGAAGCTCGTGATGAGCTCGCTGAAATCGTTGAATCACTGGAAGATGGAAGCGCCACTTTAGAAGAATCACTAAAGCTCTGGGAACGCGGCGAAGAGTTAGCCAAGATCTGCCAGGAATGGTTAGACGGGGCGAAGAAGAAGTTAGATGCAGCAAAGAAGCCGGCTGAATAATGGCTCCCCAATTTTCATACTCTGATTTATTACCGATTGGTGGCGATAAAACCAAGTATCGCAATATCGGAAAAGCTGGCGTTAGCGTTATTAAGCTCGGCGATCGTGAATTCTTGCAAGTAGCACCAGAGGCTTTGACTTTACTTACCGAAACTGCGATCCACGATATTTCGCATTACCTACGCGCAGAACATTTGCAGCAACTTGCCAACATTTTGAAGGACCCGGAAGCCTCGCCAAATGATCGCTTCGTCGCCCTCGATTTATTGAAGAACGCAAATATTTCCGCAGGTGGAATCCTGCCAATGTGCCAAGACACCGGCACCGCACTTGTGATGGGCAAGAAGGGTCAATATGTATTGACTACCGCCAAAGATGAAGTTGCTATCTCGCAAGGAATTTATGACGCCTACACAAAGTTAAACCTGCGTTATTCGCAGATGGCCCCTGTAACCACGTGGGATGAAAAGAACACTGGCAATAACTTGCCGGCACAGATCGAGATCTTTTCTGATTCAGATCATCAAGATGAATACAACTTTATGTTTATCGCCAAAGGTGGCGGTAGCGCTAATAAATCATTCTTGTATCAAGAGACTAAAGCTGTTTTAAATCCCAAGTCATTTATGACCTGGCTCGATGAAAAACTCCGTTCCATCGGCACTGCGGCATGCCCGCCATATCACTTGGCAATTGTCATCGGCGGAACCAGTGCGGAGCACACGGTAAAGACTGCAAAGCTAGCCAGCACTAAGTATTTAGATTCACTTCCAACATCTGGAGATGCCGCAACTGGCCATGGTTTCCGCGATATTGAACTAGAGAAAGAAGTTCTAGAACTAACTCGTACTTTAGGAATTGGCGCACAGTTCGGTGGCAAGTACTTCTGCCACGATGTTCGCGTTGTTCGCTTGCCTCGTCACGGTGCATCACTGCCGATTGCGATTGCCGTTTCTTGTTCAGCAGATCGCCAGGCAAAGGCAAAGATCACTAAAGATGGCATCTTCCTTGAAGAACTTGAGACCGAGCCAGCACATTTCTTGCCTGACACAACTGATGAACATCTTGACGACAACGTTGTAAAGATTGATTTAAATCAGCCAATGGATGCGGTGCGCGCTGAACTTTCTAAGCACCCAGTCAAGACTCGTGTTTCGCTAACCGGAACAATCGTTGTTGCCCGCGACTTGGCACATGCCCGCATTAAAGAAGGCCTTGATGCAGGCAAGGGCTTACCTGAATACATGAAGGATTACGCCGTTTACTACGCAGGTCCTGCCAAGACTCCAACTGGTTTTGCATCTGGTTCTTTTGGTCCAACAACGGCAGGCCGTATGGATTCTTATGTTGAGCAATTCCAAGCAGCAGGTGGATCATTTGTAATGCTTGCAAAAGGTAATCGCTCAAAGGCGGTTACCGATGCCTGTAAATCACATGGTGGTTTCTATCTCGGTTCAATTGGCGGACCAGCTGCACGCCTTGCTCAAGATTGCATCAAGAAAGTTGAAGTTCTAGATTTTGAAGATCTTGGCATGGAAGCGGTCTGGAAGATCGATGTCGTTGATTTCCCGGCATTTATCGTTGTCGACGATAAGGGCAATGATTTCTTTGCGGAGACTTCAAAGCCTTTATCAATCGGCAAGAAGCCAGAGATTTAATCTTTAGTAGTAATTGCTGCGTTTGAACTTGGCCCATGCTTTACATGGGTTGTCATAACGCGCCTCAATATAGCGAAGTCCCCAACGGATCTGTGTGACGGGGTTGGTTCGCCAATCGGTTGAAACTACATCCATGCGAGTTGCTGGATAAGCCTGCGGAATTCCGTGTGCGCCGGTGCGCTTATTGCGAGCCTTGTAATTCCAGTGGCTCTCTTTAGTCCAAAGTCTGTTTAGGCAGAGGTACTGATCCTCACCCCAGGCATATTCGGTAAGGGCAATTGCCTTGGCAACTTTCTTTGCACCAATGATGGTTCGCGCTGCTTCAACCTGCTGGCTGACTGCGGCGGCGAGCGCCATTTGAGAAGCGAAGAGGTCGGCCTTCTTATCGAGCTGGGTGTAAAGCGCGGCGCCTTCTGAGAGATCTACTTCAAAGCTAAGGCTGACTGATTTCATCAACTTGGCCGAAGTTGGAAGAGCAAGACTTGTAGTCGTCGGGAAGTCGAGACCATTGGCCGTTGGTTGGGCGGCGGTGGTCAGAATGAAGGTGGCAACCATGGTCCAAAGGGCGCGCGACTTAAAGCGATCTAACTTTGCAGATGAACTCTTTGCCATCGTTTGCCTCCTTCTCTTGCCTCGTTTTGATCTCTGTGCCCGTGGGTCATCGACCTAAAAATAGGTTGGGGACCTACGGGGAATGAGTTAAGGGTGGCAAGGTGGGTGGGATGTCGCAAATTAATCTATGCGTGTGGCGAAAATTCTCAGGAAAGTCGCTGGCTGTGGACGAAGAAAAGTCCTGCTCAGTTAGGGTGAAGTCCGTAATGTCCGAATTGTGACTGTGAGATTTAAATGGGGTGCCTCTTGGGCCCTAAGAGATAGGTCCTTCGAGCATCTCGGTGACCAGAGCTGCGATCGGCGAGCGCTCGCTTCGGGTCAGGGTCACGTGAGCAAAGAGCGGGTGGCCTTTGAGGGTTTCCACGACCGCGACGACGCCATCGTGGCGGCCAA
>JBEBBQ010000045.1:0-15148 GCA_041158325.1 Actinomycetota bacterium
AGTTGCCATAGCCCAAGGGTACACACGTTAAAAGTGAGTAAGCGCCCTGCCTCCCACTTATATGCGCTGCCTATCTTTAGAATTAAGCAGTGGATTTAAACCAATTTAATCGCATGATCGAGCATTTGCGCACCGCTACACCGCGCGCTGAGATCATCTTGGAAGAAGTCCCTGCTCCACAAAAATTAGCAACTTACTCTTTTGCTTTTACTGCAGATGTTTCAAATGGTTTACTCGGCGATGATGAAGATGAAGTCGCATCAGGTCGCTTTGTTTTATTGCACGAACCCGGTGGACAAGAGACATGGGAAGGCGAATTTCGGTGCGTTACATTTTTAAGCGCCGATGTAGATGAGGCGATGCAAGATGACCCGCTGCTTCCTGAAGTTGGCTGGTCTTGGCTATTAGATTCCCTCTCAGCAGCAGGTTGTGAATTCAACGCTCCTAGCGGAACCGTTACTCGAGTTTCAAGTGCATCATTTGGGAAACTTTCGCCACGCAATGATCAATCTGAAATTGAGATTCGAGCGTCATGGAGTCCGATAATCAAAGATAGCGCTGAGATGATTAAACATATCGATGCCTGGTGCAATCTCCTTGGCGAAGTTGCGGGGCTGCCACCAATCGTTGAAGGCGTAGCGCCGATTTCTGCAGCACGACGTCGCGTATAAAAGTTATTTATGAGTGAAGTTAATTCAACATCAGAAGAAGTGCCAGCTGCTACCTCGGTTCCGCTTTTAGCTCCCTCCAATGGAATCCCACCGGTAGTTGATACTGATCAGAAATTTGAAGCCGCTCTTACACAGTTATCGGCAGGCTACGGTCCATTTGCAGTAGATGCCGAACGCGCCTCAGGATATAAATACAGCGCTCGGGCATATCTCATTCAGATAAAGCGAGAAGGCGGCGGCCTTCACTTAATCGATCCCATTCCATTCGGACCAAACCATAAGTACTTTCAGGAGTTAAATACTCTCTTACAAAGCGACGAAGTTATCTTGCATGCAAGCACCCAGGATCTGCCATGCTTGCGTGAGCTCGGCATTAACCCCAAGCGACTCTTTGATACCGAATTGGGTGGCCGAATAGCTGGCCTGCCACGTGTTGGTCTTGGCCCGTTGCTCGAGTCGCTTATGGAAGTTTCGCTCGCGAAAGAACATTCTGCAGTTGATTGGTCACAGCGCCCCTTGCCGCAAGATTGGCTTAATTACGCAGCACTTGATGTGGAACTCTTAATTGAACTTCGCAATCAGATGTATGGAATTCTCGAAGATTCAAAGAAACTCAAGTGGGCAGAAGAAGAGTTCCAATCAATAATTGATGCCCCTGCTCCCCCGCCACGCATTGATCCCTGGCGACGCACATCTGGAATGCATAAGATTAAAAAGCGCGACCAATTGGCGATTGTACGAGCGCTCTGGACAGTCCGTGCCGAAATGGCGCAAGAAGTTGATATCGCACAAGGACGTTTGTTATCCGATGCCGCAATAGTTGAGATTGCAACGAAAGCTGTAGAAAAACCAGTAAAGAGTAAGAAGGATTTAGAGAAGATCCTGCGCCCAATAGGTCTGCGAGCGCGTTGGTTTGAAAATACTGCCACTTGGATTAGCGCTATCACTGATGCACTCGCCTTACCGGAGAGCCAATGGCCACCGGTTCGCACCGATAGCGATTCGTTGCCTCCGATAAAGATCTGGCGCGAGCGCTTCCCTGAGCGATATGCCCCGCTGACTCATGCCAAAGCCAATATTCAGTTAATGGCTAATGAGTTGGTGATCCCCTTTGAGAATTTGATTACTCCGGAATATGTACGCCGTATCTGCTGGAACCTGCCTAAATCGCGGGTAGCCGCCGCTTTAGCCGATCTCGGTGCTCGCCAATGGCAGATTGAGATAGTCGCCCCTATCTTGGAGTCAGCGCTTCTAGAGACAACGCCACTCATTGAACCGACTGCTGATACCAGCGAATCTGCAGACGGTGTCGATGCTGCTGAGGCTAACTAGCGATAAAGCTTTCTTGAGTTAAAGCTATTGACGGGCGAAATATCTCACTGGCCCAATGTGCTTTAGATAAACCTTTTGACCAAGAACAAACTGAGTAGGGCCCACAACGCGCGCCTTAATGGGCGTTGGCGAATTAGTGACTTGTACCGTAAGCATCGCATCGTGGCCGTAGTAATCGATATGGATAAGCGATCCCTCGATACCTTCCACAGAATTGCTAGATACCGCTATCTCCTCAGGTCTAATAACAACATAGCCCGTATCGCTACCTAACTCGGCAATTCCGACCACGGAAAGCGGGTAGCGCGTTTGGCCATCGGCTAACTTCTGCGCCGCAAGCACCAGCACATCACCTGTGCTCGCGGCAATTTCTGGGGAAATCGGCGCTTCATAGACTTCTTCAGGTGTGCCATCTTGAACAACGCGGCCACTGCGCATCAAGACGACCCGGTCAGATGAAACCAGCGCTTCCTCGCGATCGTGAGTAACCAAGATGGCGGTTGAACCTAACTTACGAAGTAGCCCGACAACCTCGGTACGAAGTTCATCGCGTAGCACCGCATCTAAAGCCGAGAATGGTTCATCTAACAGAATCAACTTTGGCTTGATGGCAAGTGCGCGAGCAAGTGCGACTCTCGTCTGTTGCCCACCTGATAGTTGGCTCGGCAATCTATTTTCAAATCCTGGCAAGCCAATTAAGTTGATCATCTCTTCAGTTATCTCAGAGATCTGCTTCCTGCTGTAAAGCTCGCGATCTAGCCCGAAGGAAATATTCTTTGCCACGTTCAGGTGCGGGAATAGCGCGCCTTGCTGCGGAACATAGCCAGTGCCACGTTTATTAGGTGGCAATACAACCGATGAAACTCCAACCAGTTGAGAGCCGAAACGAATTGTTCCGCTGGTAGGTTGAATGAGTCCTGCGATAGCGCGTAGCAGAGTTGTCTTGCCGCAACCAGATGGGCCAAGTAGCGATGCGATTTCACCCTGACGAAGATCGAAAGAGAGATCAGAGATAATTTCGCGATCACCTAATTTTACTGAGAGGTGAGAAATACTAAGTGAAGTCATTTAGAGATAACTCACCTTCTTCTCGATGTCACTCTTAGCGGCTCTAGGAATAGTTAATATAAATGTCGGAATCGCAGCGATAATCACCAATAATAGTGCATAGGGCGCAGCCTCATTAAATCTGCTAATCGCAGCAAAGCTCCAGATCTCCGTGGCCAGCGTATCCATACCTGTTGGTCGCAACATTAAAGTCGCCGGAAGTTCTTTCATCGCCGTTAAGAAAACCAGCAGAACGCCAAGGGCTAAATTCGGAAGAGCGATTGGAAAAACCACCTGCACCGCGATGCTCGATTTACTCTTACCTAACGTCGCTGCAACTTCCTTAAGTTGTGGTGAGACCAAAGTTAGCGCCGCAGATGTGGAGGCAACAGATTTAGCAAGGAATAAAACGGCGTACGCGAAGGCGAGTAAGAAAATTGATTGATAGAGCGGCCCTAGGCGAGAGCCGAATGAGACCAGCGCTAGACCAACCACAACGCCCGGCAGCGCATGCGAAATAAGAATTACCTTGCCTGAAATTGCAGCAACGGCGCTTGGACCTTGCGTCGCTAAGAGCGCTAGCGGAAGCGAGAGAATAAAGGCGATGAAAGCACCCAGTCCAGCAACTGAAACAGTCGAAAGCGCTGCCGAGAATAAATCAGAGAAGGCAACAACACTTGGGTTTTGTAGATAGCGCGAGATAAGAACATAGAACGGGATTACTACCGCTAAGAAACCGTAAAGTGCAATTACCAGGATTGTGAAAACTGATAGACCAGGATTGCTGATTCGGCGGATCCGCTCTTGAAAACCTTCGGCGCCACGGGATTCAAAATCTCTACCCTTAAGAATTGATTCGAAAAGCACAAAGATCGCGGCGGCTAAGAAGAGAAGAATTCCGATAACAGATGCTGCGCCACGATCGTATGAAGATTTAAAGAGATTCTGGATTGAAACGGTAAGTGTTTCAACATTGAGCAATGAGACAGCGCCAAAATCACTTAGTACATATAAGCCAGAAAGTAGCGCACCTGCGCTGATGCTTCGCCTAACCTGCGGCAGAATTACTCGGGTGAAAACCGCAGGCTTGGAAAGACCGAGCGAACGTGCAACTTCAATCAACCCTGAATCGATTCTTTGGAAAGAAATGGTTACCGCCAGAATCATGTAAGGCATCGTCGACAGCGAGAGAATAAAGGCGGCGGCCCAGACTCCCTCTAGCCCTGGAAAGATCGCCATCCACGTATAAGTAAATACATAGGAAGGTATGGCCAGGGGCAAAATTGTGGAAACCAAGAGGATACGTGGATACGGAATCTTCACGTAGTGCAGTCCTGCCGCGATCGCTGTTCCTAGAAAGACGTTGACCAGTACAACTATTAAAAGCAACAAAAGAGTTAGAGCTAGAACATCGAGAGTTTTCTGGCGAGTTATTAGGTCAAGAATTTCCTGGCCAGATTTATCGCTTGCCCGAATAAAGAGATAGATAAGTGGTTGAGAAATGGTTATGAGGACCCCCGCTACGAGGGCCCTCAAGCCATAACTACCAAGCCTATTTTCTCTCTTCACGTCTACATTTATTCACTAGAGAAGGCCAACTTTGGTAAGCAGATCTTGCGTCGCTTGTACTTTCTCCAAGGAAGCTAGATCCACTTTTGGTGAACCAATGCTCTTTAGTTCAGGAAGCGTTGCTGGGGCTTTGGCTCCCGGGATCAATGAATACTCGTGTGTATCTTCTACAAATTTAGCCTGCGCAACTCCGGAAGTTAAATAGTTAATCAGCTCTTGTGCCGCTTGCTGCTTTTTGCTGGTGGCTATTATTCCAACGCCAGAGACATTAACGAGGTTTCCGATATCACCCGGTGCGAAGAAGCCATTTTCAACATCGATATCTCTGCCAAGTGCTTGGCTAACTTCCCAGGTGTAGTAGTGGTTTACCAAACCTAGATCAATTTCTCCTTTGTCGATCGCTTCAACAATCGCGCTGTTCTTTAAGTAAATTTGCGTGCCATTGTCTTTCATCGCCTTTAGCCAGTTTTCTGCAAACTGGGCACCCTTGTCATTGATTAGAGCGGTAACGAAAGCTTGGAAAGATGCATTACTCGGTGCAATACCAACTCGGCCCTTATATGCCGGCTTAGTTAAATCTGAAACTGATTGCGGCAGAACTGAGACCGCTGCTGGGCGATAAGCAAAGACGCGGGCGCGCCCAGTAACTCCGATCCAAGAGCGATTACCTGCGATGTAAACATCGTCGATCTGCGCACCAACTCCGGCGGGCAGCGTGGTGAATAAACCCGCTACCGAAACAGCGCCTAGAGATCCGGCATCCTGAGAAAGAAATATGTCTGCTGGAGAGTTATTGCCCTCTTCTAAAATTTGCGCAGCAAGTTCTGCGGAATCGCCGTAGCGAACATTTAACTTGATTCCTGATTCTTGCTCCCACTCTGCAAAGAAAGGTGCGATGAACTCTTCAGAACGGCCCGAATAGATAGTTAACTCTTTAACTTGCTCAGAAGAGCTATCTGATCCGGCAACTACCCAGGAAATTCCACCTAAAATGAGAGCAGATACTGCAACCCCGACCGCAATCCAAGACTTCTTCAACTTTACGTTCCCCTTAGGTCATCACTTCTCATTTAACTTGCTGATACGAGGAGGCTAACAGCGGCTGTTTAATTACGCAACATAAATGTTGCGTAATTCATCACATCGCCATATGTTCCGACCGCTGCTGACAAAGTTAATGACAAGTGGGCTACTGGCAAGTAACCTTGAAACATAACGTTGAAGAGAGGCTCGCTAAATGTCCCAATCACCACGCACTGTCGTCCTGGTCGATGCCGTCCGCACCCCCTTTGGTAAGGCCGGAAGTATGTACTCGGGCACGCGCGCTGACGATTTAATGGTCCGCGCCATGCGCGGTCTACTCGAGCGAAATCCCAAGGTTTCACCAGATGCGATCGAAGATGTTGCAATAGCGGCGGCAACGCAAACAGGTGATCAAGGTATGAACTTAGGGCGTAGCGCATCGCTGCTCGCCGGACTTCCAAATACCGTTCCGGGTTATTCAGTTGACCGTTGGTGCGCTGGCGCATTGACTTCAATGACAACTCTTGCAGGTGCAATTGCATTTGGATCAATTGATATCGCCATAGCTGGCGGAGTAGAACATATGGGCAACCATCCAATCGGAGATGGCATCGATCCCAATCCACGTTTCCTTGCAGAACGAATCGTTGAACAAGATGCGCTCGCTATGGGTGCAACCGCTGAACGTTTACACGACCGCTTTCCGCAGTTAACAAAAGAGCGCGCCGATCGTTACGCGTATAACTCACAGATGAAAACTGCCGCAGCATATGCAGCCGGAAAGATTCAACGCGATTTGATTCCAACTGCGGCACGTATTCCTGAGATGGGTTGGGGTATTGCAACAGTTGATGAACCACCACGTCCAACTACAACGATGGAAGGCTTAGCAACGCTCAAGACTCCATTTCGTGCAGCTGGTCGCGTTACCCCCGGAAACTCATCAGGGTTAAATGATGGCGCAACCGCAGCTTTGCTTGCTAGTGAAGATAAGGCGAAAGAACTTGGATTAACCATTAAGGCAAAGCTCGTTTCATATGCATTTGCTGGTGTCGAGCCAGAGGTAATGGGATATGGACCGGTTCCTTCAACGATTAAAGCCCTCGCTAAAGCAGGCTTAAAGATCGAAGATATTGGCGCCTTCGAAGTTAATGAGGCCTTTGCTGTGCAGGTAATTGCATTCCTTGATCACTTTGGAATTGCCGATGATGATCCGCGCGTAAATCCTTACGGCGGTGCGATCGCAGTTGGCCATCCATTGGCTTCATCTGGAATCCGTTTAGCGCTTAACTTAGCGCGCGCCTTTGAAGAGCACCCAGAGGTGCGTTATGGGCTAACCACAATGTGTATCGGTCTTGGCATGGGTGGCACCGTTATCTGGGAGAACCCACACTTTTCAGGAGGATCAAAGTAATGACTACCGAAATCAAGTTACCTGAAGGTGCGCCAGAAGAAGTAGTAACTAACGCACTTGTTCGCGATGTTGATCTGACTCCATTTGGTTTTGCTGGTTCGCTAGCGTTGATTACCTTGGATAACGGACTCGATCACACTCGTCCAAATACCTTTGGGCCACAATCGCTGAAGGCGCTAGATGCTGCGATCACCGAGGCTATTGGCCGCTCCCCTGCTGCAATTGGAATCATTGGTAAGCCATTTATCTTTGCGGCAGGCGCCGATCTCTCAGCGCTTTCATTTCTTTCAGAGCGCTCTCAATCGCTAGCTATTGGAAAGCTTGGCCACGATGTATTCCGTCGCCTCGATGAATGCGGAGTTCCGACCTTTGCATTTATAAATGGTTTGGCACTTGGTGGCGGGCTCGAAGTTGGCCTGCATTGCAACTACCGCACTCTCGCATCAACTGCCTTTACTGGATTGCCTGAAGTTTTCTTGGGGCTAGTTCCAGGCTGGGGTGGAGCGACAATTCTGCCTAAGTTGATTGGTCCAGAACGTGCCGTACAAGTGATCATGCTCAACGCGCTAAACAACAACACAATTATGAAAGCTAAAGATGCGCTTTCACTAGGAGTTGTAGATGCAGTTTACGAACCTGCCGATTTCTTGGAACGCTCTGTCTCATTCGCCGCAAAAGTACTAAGTGGCGCAACTAAGGTGGAACGTAAAGATTATTCACAAGATCCTGCTTGGGATACAGCACTTGCTACAGGCAAAGCGGCGGCGTTAAAGAAATATGGTGGCGCAGAGATCGCATCTCCAATGCGCGCACTTGAACTAATAGCTGCGGCTCGCACCAATACTCGCGGTGCCGGATTTGATGCTGAAGATCAAGCGTTAGCTGATCTGACAATGTCCGACCCACTTCGCGCATCTCTGTATGCATTCAACTTGATCCAGAAGAAGCGTAAGAAAGTTGAGGGCGCACCTAAGCCAGCGCTAGGCCGAAAAGTAACCAAGGTCGGCGTCGTTGGTGCCGGACTTATGGCATCTCAACTCGCGCTTCTTTTGCTACGTAATCTCAAGTGCCCTGTTGTAATGACCGATATTGATCAAGAGCGTGCAGACAAGGGCGTTGCCTGGGTAAAGAACGAACTCGCTAAATTGGTCGAAAAGAATCGCATGAGCGAAGAATCTGCTCGTCGCCTCTCACTACTCGTTAGTGGTTCTGCTGATCAAAACTCATTCGCGGGTTGTGACTTCATTATTGAAGCGATCTTCGAAGAACTATCGCTTAAGCAAGAGTTGTTTAAGAAGCTCGAAACCATTGTCTCCTCCGAATGTGTATTAGCGACAAATACTTCATCGCTATCAGTTGAGCGCATGAGCGAAGGACTTAAGAACCCAGAACGCGTAATTGGCTTCCACTTCTTCAATCCAGTTGCAGTGATGCCACTGCTCGAAGTTGCCCGCACCTCAAAGACTGATGATGCAACAACTGCAACGGCAGTCAGCGTTGGTAAAGATCTTAAGAAGACGATGATCATCTGTAAGGATGCACCGGGCTTTGTCGTCAATCGCTTGTTAACTCGCTTTATGGGCGAAGTAACGGATGCTGTTGACGAAGGAACCTCTCCAGAAGTTGCCGACAATGCAATGCGCAGTATCGGGTTCCCAATGTCACCGTTTGAACTTCTTGATCTGGTTGGCCCAGGAGTTGCGCTGCATGTCTCTGAAACTCTCCATGAAAACCTAGGTCCGCGCTATCGCATCTCACCAACTATGCAAGCGATGGTCAACGCCAAGGTTCGCAACTTCTACATAAAGGGCGCTGATGGAAAGTTAACGGCTAACCCAGAAGCAGTTGCTCTTATCAAGCAAGGTGATAAGCCATCAACTGCCGAGCAGGTTCGCGATCGCGCGCTAAAGGCCTTAGCTACAGAAGCGCGGATGATGTTAGATGAAGGCGTAGTCTCATCGGCTGCTGAGATTGATCTCTGCATGTTGATGGGTTCAGGTTGGCCGATGCATCTCGGCGGAATCTTGCCTTACCTAGATCGCGAAGGAATTAGCTTCGCTGTTTGCGGTCAGCGCTTTCATGCGCCGGGTATTGCATCTCTGCCATAGTTGATCCTGACAGCAAACTGTTCCACTCGACGATACTTCTTGCGATGCTCTGCGCCGTGATTCCGAGATCGTTCATGATCTCGGCGCGCTTTGAGTGCTCAATGAATTCCAGTGGGATACCAATTGAGTGAATTGGCGTTGCCAGTCCTGATTCACGGAACATTTCTGAGATCGAACTTGCAATACCGCCGTGCTTAATTCCATCTTCAAGAACTACAACGCTCTTATAGCGCTGAGCAATTGTTACAAGTGATACCGGAAGTGGCTTAACCCAGCGCGGATCGATGACGGTTACGCCAACGCCTTCGCGATAGGCCATGCCGGCTGCTTCCACGGCAATAGCAGCCATTGCACCAACACTTACGAGAAGCACATCGGCACTTTCTCCGCGATACAAAACATCGATGCCATTGCGTCTTTCAAATGCTGGAATATCTTCTTGAACTGCTCCCTTTGGAAAGCGGAGCATTGATGGCGCATCTGAGATCGCAACTGCTTCACGCAAAATCTCACGCAGTCGCGCGCCATCGCGAGGTGCGCCCACATGCATGCTTGGAATAATTCCAGTTAGCGCAAGATCCCAAATACCATGGTGTGAAGGGCCATCATCGCCAGTAATTCCCGAACGATCTAATACAAATGTAACGCCAGCCTTGTGCAACGCCACATCCAAGAGCACCTGATCGAATGCACGGTTTAGGAAAGTTGAGTAAAGAGCGACAACTGGATGTAAGCCAGCAAATGCCATTCCTGCTGCGCTGGTTACAGCATGTTGTTCTGCAATACCAACATCGATAGTGCGATCAGGGAACGCTTTCTCGAATTTATCTAAGCCCGTTGGTCCAAGCATCGCTGCTGTAATCGCGACGATATCGCTGCGCTGGTGGCCAATGGCAACTAGCTCTTCGGAGAACACTTTGGTCCAGCTTGTACCGCTCTGGGCTAATGGCGCTCCAGTTTCAGGATCAACAATTCCAACTGCGTGAAACTTTTCTGCCTCATCTGCAACTGCAGGTTTATGACCACGTCCCTTTTCAGTTATTGCGTGAACTAGAACCGGCGCACCAAATTCTTTCGCCTTAAGTAAAGCTTTCTCGAGTGCTGCAATATCGTGGCCATCAATCGGCCCCATGTATTTCAGGCCGAGGTCTTCAAACATTCCTTGCGGGGCGACAATATCTTTTATGCCCTTCTTCATGCCGTGCAAAGTTTCATAGATCGGAGTGCCTACGACCGGAGTTTTATGTAGAAATTCTTTTCCCCAGTCAAGGAATCTTTCATAGCCGCGGGTCACGCGCAGAGTTGAAAGATAAGTTGCTAGCCCGCCAATTGTTGGAGAGTAAGAACGTTCGTTGTCATTTACGACAATTACCAAATTTCGTTCTTCTGTGGCGGCGATATTGTTAAGCGCTTCCCAAGACATGCCTCCGGTAAGTGCACCGTCTCCAACCACGACAACTACGTGGCGATCACTCTGTCCGGTTCTTGAGAATCCATAAGAAATTCCATCGCCCCAAGAGAGCGCAGTTGATGCATGGGAATTTTCGATTACGTCATGTTCGCTCTCGGAGCGGTTTGGATAACCAGCGATTCCACCACGTTGGCGCAGACCATCAAAGCTATCCGCGCGACCGGTAATTATTTTATGAACATAAGATTGATGTCCGGTATCGAAGAGCACTACATCTCGCGGTGAATCGAAGATACGGTGGATCGCCAAAGTTAACTCAACAACGCCTAGGTTGGGACCAAGATGGCCGCCAGTCTTTGAGACTTTTTCGATAAGGAACTGGCGAATCTCTTCGCTTAACTTATCTAGCTGCGCGCGATCCAACGCCTTAATATCAGCGGGACCTTTAAGAGACTCGAGCACGTGCTTAGTCTAGTTAAGGCCCTGCAGTTACGCGATTTTTCCGCGGTATCTAGCCGAGGAGACTTCTTAAGACGTACTGCATGATTCCGCCATGGCGATAATAATCACCCTCACCTGGCGTATCGATACGAACCTTTGCAGTAAATGTCTTATCCCCTGCTGTAACAGTTACCTCTTTTGGAATTCCGCCGCTATTTAGCGCAGTGATTCCGGAGATCGCAAATGTTTCATCGCCCTTTAGTCCCAGGCTCTGTGCAGTCTCGCCCTCTTTAAACTGCAATGGAAGAACTCCCATTCCAATTAGATTAGAACGATGGATGCGTTCAAAGCTTTCCGCGATAACTGCGCGAACTCCGAGAAGCGCAGTTCCTTTGGCAGCCCAGTCGCGAGAAGATCCTGATCCATACTCTTTTCCAGCCAAGATCACTAGCGGTACGCCAGCTGCTTGATAAGCAACTGAGGCATCGTAAATTGTTGATTGTGCGCCGTTATCTAGGAAGTTACGAGTAAATCCACCTTCTACGCCATCTAGCAACATATTCTTCAAGCGAATATTTGCAAAGGTTCCACGAATCATTACTTCGTGGTTTCCGCGACGTGATCCGTATGAATTGAAATCAGCACGGGCAACGCCATGTGCTTCTAGGTACTTACCGGCCGGTGAATCAGCCTTGATATTTCCAGCCGGTGAGATGTGATCTGTAGTTACAGAATCTCCGAGGATCGCTAGAACTCGCGCACCAGCGATATCGGTAACTGGCTTAGGTTGCGCCGGCATTCCATCAAAGTATGGAGGTTTGCGAACATAGGTTGATTGCGCATCCCATTCAAATGTCTTGCCCGTTGGTGTATCGAGTGATTTCCAGCGGTGATCGCCATCAAAGACAGTTGCATAATCTTTCTTAAACATCTCGGATGAGATAGAAGAATCAATTACATCTTGAATCTCTTTTGCACTTGGCCAGATATCTGCCAGGAGAACTTCCTTGCCATCCTTATCGGTGCCAAGTGAATCCTTTTCAAAGTCATGGTTCATAGTGCCCGCTAGAGCGTAAGCAACTACTAGCGGAGGTGAAGCCAAGTAATTCATCTTCACATCAGGGCTAATGCGGCCTTCAAAGTTACGGTTGCCAGAGAGCACAGCAGTAACAGCAAGATCATGTTCGTTAACTGATTTGCTGATCTCTACTGGAAGCGGGCCAGAGTTTCCGATACAAGTTACGCAGCCGTAGCCAACGAGGTGGAAACCAAGTGCCTGCATATATTGAGTTAGTCCAGCACGATCGTAGTAATCGGTAACCACCTTTGATCCAGGTGCCAGAGTTGTCTTCACCCATGGCTTTGAAGTTAGGCCGCGCTCTACCGCTTTCTTGGCCAGCAGTGCAGCACCGATCATTACAGAAGGATTTGAGGTATTTGTACAAGAGGTTATAGATGCAATGACGACGTCACCATTTTTAATGGTGGTCTCTTTTGCGCCAACCTTTACTGGGTACGCAGCTTTGCCAGTCTTATCTGTGAAATAAGTTGGCAAGATTTTATCGAAGGCTGACTTTGAGTCACTTAATGAGATGCGATCTTGCGGGCGCTTTGGTCCAGAAATTGATGGAACAACTGTTGAAAGATCTAACTCAACATGTTCGGAGTAACGCGGGCTCACTGATGGGTCATGCCACATGCCCTGCGCCTTTGCATATTGTTCAACGAGCGCAAGTTGATCTTCGCTTCGTCCGGTTAAGCGCAGGTAGCGAAGGGTTTCATCATCAATTGGGAAGATTGCACAAGTAGAACCGTATTCAGGGCTCATATTTCCAATTGTGGTGCGGTTAGCCATTGGAACAGAGACAACTCCTGGTCCGTAAAATTCAACAAATTTTCCAACGACGCCATGCTTACGCAAGATCTCGGTAATTGTTAGCGCCATATCTGTGGCTGTTGTGCCCACAGGAAGTGAACCACTTAACTTGAATCCAACTACGCGGGGAATCAACATTGAAACTGGTTGGCCGAGCAGAGCTGCTTCTGCCTCAATACCGCCTACGCCCCAGCCCAAAACTCCGAGTCCGTTGACCATTGTTGTATGTGAATCTGTGCCAACGACAGTATCTGGATACGCGCGGAGAACTCCATTTACTGTGCGAGTCATGATTACTCGCGCTAGGTATTCAATATTTACTTGGTGAACAATTCCGGTTCCAGGTGGAACAACCTTAAATTCATCAAAGGCTCCTTGGCCCCAGCGTAAGAAGCGATAACGCTCGCGGTTACGCTCATATTCAATATCGGTGTTCTGCTCGAAAGAATCTTTTGTACCAAATACATCGGCGATAACAGAGTGATCGATAACAAGTTCAGCAGGAGCCAGCGGATTAACCTTCGCTGGGTCTCCCCCAAGATCAACAATGGCTTCACGCATAGTTGCGAGATCGACTACACAAGGAACTCCAGTGAAATCCTGCATTACAACGCGCGCTGGCGTAAATTGAATTTCGGTATCTGGTTCAACAGATGGATCCCATTGTGCGAGTGCCTTGATGTGATCAGCGGTGATATTTGCGCCATCTTCAGTGCGCAATAAATTTTCTAATAAGACTTTCAGTGAGAACGGCAGACTAGCGGCGCCTTCGATCTTAGAGATATCAAAGATTTCAAAATCTTTTCCGCCAACGTTTAGATTCTTCTTGGCACCTAATGAATTTTTGCTCATCGTTTATCCCTCACTGATTTATCTTGACGTCAAGATACCTTAACTCGCTTAAAAAGCGCAACAGATTCGATGTGTTGCGTCATTGGAAAGAGATCGAAGGCGCGAATTTCGGCTAGCGCATAGCCAGCACTCTCCAGGTAAGCGCTATCTCGGGCAAGGGCTGCAGGATCGCAGGCCACATAAACAATCGCCCGTGGCTTGAGTGAAACCATAGATTCGACGACGCTCTTTCCGGCGCCTTCACGCGGTGGATCGAGAATAATCACATCGGCTTTTGAAAATCTCGGCAGAATCTTTTCGACATCACCTGTGTGAATACCGACATTGGTGTGCTCGGCAAAATTTCTCAGCGCATCCCCAGTTGCTGATTTACTGCCCTCTACTAAATCGACTCTGCCGTCCTCGCCAATATCTCCCACTATCTGCGAAGTGAAAAGGCCAACCCCGCCATATAGATCAAGTACATGATCTCCGCTCTTTACTTGAGCGAACTTCAAAACAGCTTCCGTTAGAACTCGTGGCGCATCCTTGTGGCTTTGCCAGAACGAACGTTGTGATACTTCTAGTGGAAATCCATTTACTTCATAAGTTGCGATATCTGGTCCTTCAGAAGTTCTCACGGGACTTTTATCACGGGTGTATCCCGTTGCAATAGTTCGCTCGCCAGGTGAAGAACCAGTTGAGGAAATAGATACTTCGACTTGCAGGTCGCCTTTCCACTTTCGATTACTCAACTCTTGATATTTCATTTCGGGTTGCAAAATTCGGCAATCTGAGACTGGAACAACTTTATTACTCCGCGCTTGGCGGAAACCGAGCGCTCCATCACGAGTTGTTACAGCTGTAAATCGGGTGCGATAGCCAAGCGGCCCACCAACTTCTTCAACTGGCACGTTCACTTCTTTCTTGGCGATACGGGCAAATTGTTCTGTTATTACCTCGCTCTTGAGGGAGCGTTGCCTTTCTAGCGAGATATGTTGAAAGTCGCATCCCCCGCATCCAGTGCGATGCGCAAACTGGCAAGGAGCGCTCACGCGATCGCTAGATGCGCTCAAAACTTTCACGACATCGGCGCGATTAAATGAAGAACCGGTACTGGTTATCTCAATCTCAACTTCTTCTCCTGGTATCGCATGGCGAACAAAGATCACCGCTCCAAGATGGCGCGCGATGAAATGGCCGCCGTGGGCGATCTTCTCGATAGTGACGACAAAGCGATGACCTACGGAAAGGTCTGCCTTTCGTTCTGTTTTTTCCATTCCAGGATCATCTATCGCCATGTACCCAAGCCTAGAGGTGGTAAGTTAAACCTCGTGCACGTCGTGATAATGGGATGCGGTCGAGTTGGTTCCTCTTTGGCGAGCGAATTAGAAGCTGCCGGCCATTCAGTAGCAATCATTGATC
>JBEBBQ010000046.1:0-6717 GCA_041158325.1 Actinomycetota bacterium
CCACTTCGCGAACTCGATGAGGTCGCCTACCTGCGATATGCCTCGGTATACCGTAACTTTGCCTCCCTTGAAGATTTCGAAGGCGAGATCGCGTTACTGCGAGCAGTGCCTTCGAGTACAAATTCCTCAGTAAGTTCCCCAGCAAATTCCTCAGTAAATGCAACAAATGAAAGAAGCGACGCCCCATCGCTAAAAATAAATCAAATAACAACGAGCAATCGTTAAAAGAGAAGACGGGAAATAAACATGTCAGATACGGTCATCAACCGACCAATCAAGATCAAAGCTCACAACACCGTAAAAGGTAAGGGCTTAACGATCGAACGTATTTATACAAATGAGGGCATTCATCCATACGATGAAGTTAAGTGGGAGCGTCGCGATGTTGTTCAGGCAAACTGGAAAACCGGTGAGACTGTATTCGAACAACACGGTGTTGAATTTCCAGATTTCTGGTCAGTAAACGCATCAACAATCGTTACCACCAAATACTTCCGTGGGGCAGTAGGAGCAGAAAATCGCGAGTGGTCACTCAAGCAAGTTATCGACCGCGTAGTTCTTACATACACAAAGGCCGGAAAAGAATTCGGTTACTTTGCAACAGATAAAGATGCAACGATCTTCGAGCACGAGCTAACACATATGCTCTTGCACCAGATCTTCTCTTTCAACTCACCAGTTTGGTTTAACGTCGGAACAGCAGCACCTCAGCAAGTAAGCGCATGCTTCATCTTGTCGGTTGATGACACGATGGACAGCATCCTTAACTGGTACCGCGAAGAAGGAATGATCTTCAAGGGTGGATCAGGTGCAGGACTTAATTTGTCACGTATCCGCTCAGCAAAGGAACTTCTAAAGTCCGGTGGAACAGCCTCTGGCCCAGTTTCATTTATGCGTGGTGCAGATGCATCTGCAGGAACAATCAAATCAGGTGGCGCAACCCGTCGCGCAGCCAAGATGGTTGTTCTAGATGTTGATCACCCAGATATCGAAGAGTTCATCGAAACCAAGGTCAACGAAGAAGACAAAATTCGCGCACTACGCGATGCAGGCTTTGATATGGATCTCGGTGGAAAAGACATCATCTCGGTTCAATACCAGAACGCAAACAACTCAGTTCGTCTTTCAGATAAGTTCATGCAAGCAGTTGAAAACGGTGAGCAGTTTGGTTTAACAGCTCGCTCAACTGGCGAAGTTATCGACACAGTTGATGCTCGCGCACTCTTCACAAAGATCGCACAAGCAGCATGGGCATGTGCTGATCCTGGTGTTCAGTTCGATGACACAATCAATGATTGGCACACAACCCCCGAGTCAGGTCGCATCAATGCGTCAAACCCTTGCTCTGAGTACATGTCTCTAGATAACTCATCATGTAACTTGGCATCACTTAACTTGATGAAGTTCCTAAAGGATGATGGATCATTCGATGCAAAGACATTTGCTCGCGCATCAGAAATGATCATCACAGCGATGGATATCTCAATCTGTTTCGCAGATTTCCCAACTGAACCAATCGGCGATACAACTCGCGCCTTCCGTCAGCTCGGAATTGGTTATGCAAACCTCGGCGCACTTCTTATGGCATCAGGTCTTGCA
Source organism: Actinomycetota bacterium (assembly GCA_041158325.1). GTDB lineage: Bacteria > Actinomycetota > Actinomycetes > Nanopelagicales > Nanopelagicaceae > Planktophila. The sequence goes on from JBEBBQ010000046.1 coordinate 1,600, forward strand.
TACGATTCAGAAGGCGGCCGCGCTCTTGCTGGTGCGATCACATCACTTCTAACCGGAACAACATATAAGCGTTCAGCAGAACTTGCTGGAATCGTTGGACCATACGCAGGCTTTGCACAAAATGCTAAGCCGCACGCACGCGTAATGCGCAAGCATGCATCAGCATCATCTGCCGCAAAGCAGCTTTCAACTCTAGATATCGATGTCTGGACTGAAGCAAATAAGGCATGGGATGCATGTCTATCAACTGGCGATAAGAACGGCTGGCGTAACGCACAGATCTCTGTGCTTGCACCAACCGGCACCATCGGCTTGATGATGGATTGCGATACAACTGGTATCGAACCTGACTTCTCATTGGTTAAGTTCAAGAAGCTCGTCGGTGGCGGCTCAATGCAGATCGTTAACCAGACAGTTCCAGCAGCGCTACGTAAGCTCGGTTATAACGAAGAGACAATCGAAGCGATTGTTGAGTTCATTGCCGCTAATGGCCACGTAATCGATGCTCCAGGACTCAAGCTAGAACACTACGAAGTATTTGACTGCGCACTAGGTGCGCGTTCAATTGCTCCAATGGGCCACGTTCGCATGATGGCTGCTTGCCAGCCGTTCCTTTCAGGTGCGATTTCAAAGACAGTTAACCTCCCAGAGGATGCAACTGTTGAAGAAGTTGAAGAAGTACACCTTGAAGCATGGCGCATGGGTATCAAGGCGCTCGCTGTCTACCGCGATAACTGCAAGGTCGGACAACCTCTATCTGATGGCAAGGCTAAGAAGAAGGGCGCTGTCGCAACTGACTCTGTTGAAGCAGAAGAACTTGCTACTCCAGTTCGCAAGCGTCTTCCAAAGTCACGCCCATCAACTACAACATCATTCTCTGTTGGCGGCGCTGAGGGATACATGACCTCAGGTGCATACGCTGACGGCGCACTCGGTGAAGTATTCCTAAAGCTTGGCAAGCAGGGTTCAACTCTTGCCGGTGTAATGGATGCGTTCTCAATCGCAGTTTCAATCGGACTCCAGTACGGCGTTCCACTAGAAACATTCGTTGAGAAGTTCACTAACCTGCGCTTCGAGCCAGCAGGTATGACAGATGATGCAGATATCCGCATGGCACAGTCCATGATGGATTACATCTTCCGTCGCTTGGCACTTGATTACTTACCATTTGAAACACGTTCAGCGATGGGTCTCTTCACAGCCTCAGAGCGTGCACGTGCACTAGAAACAGGCGAGTACACACAAGATGCAGCACCTGCGAGTGCTGATACCCCAAAAGCGGTTGTAGCTGCGGTGGCTCCTGTGGCTGCAGCTCCAAAAGCAGTTGAGGTAAAGATCGAACCAGCACCACTCGATCGTGCAATCGGATCATCTTCTGATCTCCTTGAATCAATGGGAATCAAATCAGATGCACCGCTCTGTATGACCTGTGGCGTAAAAATGCGTATGTCTGGTGCTTGCTACGTCTGCGAAGGTTGCGGCAACACATCAGGTTGCAGCTAAGCAATAACCTAATAGCTCAATGGCCTTGCGCCATGTGAGCAGTTGGAATTGTCCAACCCCGTTAAAAGCCCGTCGCGTAACTGCGGCGGGCTTTTTAACGCTTAAAAAACCTGGCCGGGGAAGACCCAACTCAGATAGGTCTACACTAAAACCAACGTTCTCCATCTAAGGAAAAATCTCCATGGTTCCGATGATCAAAATGCAGCGCCTTGATTACATTGTTTCTCTCTTTGGGGCATCTATTCTCGTGACCTTCTGGCTAGTTATCGCCACATTTCCAAAGTTCTTCTTCTTTAATCCGCTCGGTGTCGAAAACCAATTGCGTCGCTTTGAGTTAGTACTCTCCACTGCCGGCTGGATCTCGATATCAACAATTGTGCCGATACTCTTCTTCTTAATCGCAGTCGGAAAAAGTGGCGCGCGAAAATTTATTCCATTTGCCAGCTTGCTCTACCCAATCAGTTTGGCAATTTCACAAATCACCGTCTACGTTCAAACTGGCTCTGCATACCTGACTTACTTAAATAATTTTCCGATCTTTATCTACACAGATATCTTCTTACCAATATTAATTCTCTTTATTTGGCACGATATTAGAGAGCTCACGGAAGCTCAGTCTGCGAAAGCATGAGTAAAGTCCAAAACCCAAAGACAGGTTTTAGCTTTATCGGTGCGTTATTTATCCTTTTAGTTTCCTTCGCGGTTTTCCAGAGCGTTTCAATTTCGGGAACCTCTGCCCTCCTGTATCACGCTAACGCCATGCAACCCTTTGAAGCCGTCAAAGGTAATTTTGTCGCAGATGGAACTCCTATTACAGCGGTCGGTCCCACAGGTTTAACTGTCGAAATCTACGCATCAGGTGCAACTGGAGATACTGGATTAACAGGATTAACTGGATTAACCGGTGATACAGGCTTAACTGGTGCAACCGGAAACACAGGTGCAACAGGAACAACCGGTTCTAAAGGAACTGCCGGTTCTAAAGGAACTGCCGGGACCACTGGAACTACAGGTGATACAGGTTTACCAGGATCAACAGGTAAAACGGGAGCAATCGGATCAACTGGCGCAACGGGTGCGCAAGGAAATCTTGGAGCAACTGGATCAACTGGCGAAACAGGTCCGCAAGGTGTTCCAGGGGCAACCGGAGCAACTGGCGAAACCGGTCCGCAAGGCGGGCAAGGTGCAACGGGAGAAACGGGCGCCACTGGCCCGCAAGGTTTGCAAGGTTTGCAAGGTGCAACAGGTTCAACGGGTGGTGTGGGTGCAACGGGATTGGTAGGTCCGCAGGGTCCAATAGGACCAACGGGCGCTACGGGGGCAACGGGTCCGCAAGGTCCAATAGGACCAACGGGCGCTACGGGGGCAACGGGTCCGCAAGGTCCGCAAGGTCCTAAGGTCCTAAGGGAGATCCAGGAACTCCCGCAAGTACTAGAACTCAAGCCATCTGCGTTGAGTCAGGCAAGAAACCAACACTTTATTGGGGTACCTGTGCAGTCACGGGAATATCAGGGACTGATTATTTAATTTTGGTTCCTTAATAAATATTAAAAGTGCTGGCACTGCGCTCACTGCAAAGATCACACTGATTTCCCAGCAAATTCAATATACCCATGGGGGTATACGGTCTATAGTGAAAAAAGAAGGAAAGATATAAGTAAATTGCTTATTCGACACCTTCGAGGAACAGAGTTTTAAAATGTTAAAGAAGAGAAGTCTTGCAACTATTGCAGTTGCCCTAGTAATTTCCTCAATTAGCCAAATCGGAGTCGCTCAGGCAGCTACACGCCCAACGCTTGCACAGAAGCTACAACTTCAGTATTTAGTTGAAGAAGAGAAGCTGGCTCGCGATGTTTATGCATATTTGGCTGCAAATGTGACCAGTATGAAATTTGCAAATATCGCTCGTTCCGAACAGACCCATATGGATTTAATAGCTGGAGTATTGAAGACTTACAACTACTACAACCCAACTCTCGTACGTAAAGCCGGTGTTTTCCGTGATGCTTCACTGCAGAGCCTGTACAACGATCTAATCTCTAAGGGCAAGGTCGGAATAATTGAGGCCTTCCAAGTTGGTATGGCGATCGAGACTCTGGATATCAAGGATATTGAATTGATGTTGGATGACACGATGCCTGCAGATATGAAATATGCACTAGATCGCTTGCTCGCAGGTTCAAAGAACCACTTAGCGGCATTCACCTACTAGAGAAGGCAAGAATTTCTACGGGACGAAGGATAGCAAGATAACTAGGCAACTGCGAAAGAACGTTTACTTAGACCCATGAAGTAACCATCGATCAAAGTTTCCACGGGGGTAGCTGCAGATGTAGCTGCCCCCAAAGTTATAAATAGCGGAGTAAAGTGTTCGACAGTTGGGTGGGCGTAGTTAACACCTGGTGCTAAATCTTTATAAGAAGCAAGCGCATCGACATCACCGCGCGAAAGCGCTTCTGCAGCCCAGGTATCGAATTCACTCGACCAACCAGGGGCTGCGGCGTTAGGGCTCCAATCGCGAAGGTAGCGCAGACCATGTGTCATAAAACCAGAACCGATAATTAATACGCCTTCATCGCGAAGTGGTTGTAAACGTTTTCCGATCTCCATTAGTTTTCCGGGATCAGAAGTTGGCATAGACATTTGCAATACAGGAATATCGGCACCGGGATACATAACGCGAAGCGGAACCCAGGCACCATTATCTAGCCCGCGATCACTTTGCGCGATGCTTTCAGTCTTTGGCATAAGCGCTGCAACTTTTGCGGCAAGGGCCGACGCATCGGGGGAGTTATAGGTCATCTCATAAAACTTGCGATCGAAGCCGCTGAAGTCATAAACAAGTGGAGTATTTGCAGCGGGGTTAGTAAGGGTGATGGGTGCAGATTCCCAGTGGGCAGAAACGATCAGGATTGCGCTAGGTCTTTCGATCTTGCCGGCGATTTCTTTTAACTGCGAAGTCCAAAGCGCATCATCAAGCAACATAGGAGCGCCGTGTCCGATGTATAACGAAGGCATCTTGCTCATAATCTAATGTTATATCAAAGTAGTTGAACTTTCAACTATTCTAATTAAACAGTTCAATTAGGTGTTTTTTACATTTGCGAAGGCTTTGCAAAGATAAGATTGTAACTTCGCGATAAAGGAGATTTTTGTGGGACAAGCGTTACCAAGCAATATGGTGCATCGCTTGGTGACCCTAAATGCGATGAGCTCTTTTTTAATGGGCTCTCTTGGCTTTTCAATTCAATTGATCAAGCGCGACTTTGATTTAACTCGCGTAGTTGCAAGTTGGCATAACATCGGATGGGCTGCAGCGCTGGTCTTCATCTCGTTTATATTGCTGGGCCATGGCCACCGCCGCCCCGCACATCAAACAATTCGCTTTGGCTGGGCGCTCTTGATCTTGGGATCTTTGGTCTATTGCTTAAGCCCCAATATCTACCTCTCAGTTCCCGCCGTAATTCTTACCGCATCGGGCTCGGTTATCGCCGGAAATACAACAACTGCAATTCTGGGTGCGCACTCCAAGACTGCCCTGAAGAATATGTTTCGCTCAACCGGCGTCGGACTCTTTATGGCTTCGGTATCACCGACAGTTATTGGCGTAACAAC
>JBEBBQ010000047.1:0-3557 GCA_041158325.1 Actinomycetota bacterium
TGAAACCATTTAAGTTAGATGAAGTCAAAGACGCACTGCAAGCAGCTGGCGTAACCGGAATGACAGTCTCTGAAGCCAGCGGTTTCGGACGTCAACGCGGGCACACAGAGGTTTATCGCGGCGCTGAATACACCGTCGATCTAGTTCCTAAGGTTCGCCTTGAGGTACTTGTCGACGATAACGATGCTGCTGCCATAGTTGATGTCATCGTTAAGGCGGCATCAACGGGATCAATCGGAGATGGAAAAGTTTGGACAACTCCAGTTGATTCAATCGTTCGAGTGCGAACCGGTGAACGCGGAACGGATGCGATCTAAAGGGAGAGCAAGTAAGTAAGGTAGTTGCATGGCAACACGTGAGCGGAGGGAACGATCGAACGAGAGCGATCGTTTCCTTCGCTCGCTATTTACTGAAGCGGCGCGTGACTTATCTGGATTAGCACTCGCTGCTGTTGGCGGATATGGCCGAGGCGAGTTATCGCCAGGATCAGATCTCGACATTCTCTTTCTACATAATGGAAAGACTGATGAAAAGACGCTTGGGGAGCTGGTTAACAAAGTTCTCTACCCACTTTGGGATAAATCATTCAAAGTAGATCACTCAGTGCGTACCCGCAGTGAAACTCGCGAAAGCGCAAGATCAGACCTTAAGGTCGCGCTCGGTCTACTCGACATTAGATTGATTTGCGGAGATGCAGATCTAGTTGCGGCAGTTCAACACGATGCCATAGATGATTGGCGCAGTAATTCACGAGAGCGCCTGCCGCAGTTGCGAAGTTCGCTAGTTGAGCGCCACAAAAGAGCTGGCGACTTGGCATATCTGCTTGAACCTGATTTAAAGGAAGCGCGCGGCGGTTTGCGTGATATCAATGCGCTTCGGGCCATTTCAATTTCTGGCGCAGTTTCAGTTTCGCTAGAACATATAAGTAACGCTGAATCAGTTTTGATGAGCGCTCGTGAAGCGCTACACACCGTAACGGGGCGAGATAAAGATCGACTGTTATTTCAAGAGCAGGATAAAGTTGCAGAACTTCTCAAATATTCCGATGCAGATTCCTTGATGTCTGAAATCGCACAGGCTGCTAGATCGGTTGATTATCTTTTGGAATCAACTTGGCATCGCTTAGATCATCGTGGCAAAGATGGTCTTGGTAGATTTCTTAAGAAACCGCGCGTTACCCAGATTGCGCAAGGAATTTCAATCTCTCATCAAGAGGTACAAATCGATAGCGATTATGATTTAGCTAAGGATCCGTTAATTGGTCTACGCGCGGCAGCAGTTGCCGCCCAAGCCGGACTTCCAGTTTCACCGGCGACACTTCAGAAATTGGCAGATTCATATCGAGGCGGCGCTGGAAATTTACCGAACCCATGGCCAAGAGCGGCGCGTGAAAATTTGATTGCGCTAATCGGTGCTGGAGATCCGATGGTGCGAATTTGGGAGAGCCTAGACCAAGAGGAAATCCTCTTTCATTGGCTACCGGAATGGCGATCTGTTCGCTCGCTTCCACAGCGCAATGCGTTACATAGACATACCGTCGATCGCCATATGGTTGAGACGGCAGCGCATTCGGCAGCGCTAACTAGAAAAGTACACCGCCCCGATCTACTTCTCTTCGCCGCACTTTTTCACGATATTGGAAAAGGTACGCAAGACGATCATTGTGATCGTGGCGAGATCTTGATTGAACCATTAGCTCGTCGCATCGGCTTTGATGAGAGTGATATCAAAACGATTAAGTTATTGGTAAAACATCACCTACTTCTAAGCGCCACGGCCACAAGAAGAGATTTAGATGATCCAGCAACGATCGCCAGTGTTACTTCAGTAATTCCAGATCTACAGACTCTCGAACTCTTACATGCTCTCAGTATCGCCGACGGGCAAGCCACCGGTCGTGCTGCATGGAGTGATTGGAAAGAGAGTCTTTTAGCCGATCTTGTCAGACGCGTTACAGCTGCCCTTACTGATAACACAATCGCTAGCCAGCCAGAATTCACTGATGAACAACGCTTGCTGGCCAACTCTGGGGAATTGCTAGTAACTATTGAACCTCGCGATCCAGATTTCGCTATCGAGATTATCGCGCCGGACCAGACCGGACTTCTTTCAATTGTCGCCGGTGTTTTAAACCTTGCGAGATTTGATGTGCGATCGGCCCGTACTCAAACAATTGGTTCTAGCGCAATAATGAAATGGATTGTGAGTCCAAGTCAGTTTGCACCATATGTAGATGAGCAAACAATTAAAGTGGCGATCGCTCAAGCGCTTATCGACTCGAGCGATTTAAAGGAACGTATCGCGCGGCGTATTGCAGATTATTCAAAAATTCCATCCATTCCTGTTCCCTCACCGATTGTTGAGACATTTATGGATGCGGCAACGGATGCAACAATCATCGAAGTTAGAAGCCATGACCGACCAGCGTTGCTATTTGGAATCGGAGATGTGATTACCAAATCTCAAGTCGATATTCGCTCTGCGATCGTGACAACACTTGGCGCCGAAGCGATCGATACCCTTTATGTGACCGAAATTGGTGGGGGAGCGCTCTCTTCAGATCGTGCGCAGGATTTGGCTGCCCGCCTAACCGCAGCGCTAGCCTGATATAGCTTTCAAGTAGTATTGCCGCATTATGTTCGACAACCTTTCCTCCAAATTCTCCAAGGCCTTTTCATCACTGCGTTCGCGAGGAAAGATTTCTCCATCCGATATTGAAAATACTTGCTTAGAAGTCCGTACCGCTTTACTTGAATCTGATGTCGCGCTGCCTGTCGTCGATAGCTTTATCGAACGTATCCGCAGTAAATCCCTTGATGCTCTGCCGAATCTGCAATCTGGAACAAATCAAGCGCAAGCAATATTTGAAATTGTTAACGCCGAATTAGTAGAGATCCTTGGTGGGTCGGCACGTCGCGTGCGCTTTGCAAAGACCGCTCCGACGGTAATCATGTTGGCTGGTTTGCAAGGCGCAGGTAAAACTACTTTGGCTGGAAAACTCGCCAAGTTCTACGCCGAACAAGGCAATACTCCTTTACTTGTTGCATCAGATCTACAACGCCCGAATGCAGTTAACCAATTACAGGTAGTTGGTGAAAGCGTTGGCGTTCCGGTCTTTGCACCTGAACCTGGAAATGGTGTTGGCAATCCAGTAAAAGTTGCAGAGCAAGGTATCGCTTTCGCAAAATCGAAGTTGTACAACATGGTGATCGTAGATACCGCAGGTCGCTTAGGTGTAGATGAAGATTTAATGCGCGAGGCGATCGCTATCCGCGATGCGATTTCACCAGATGAGATCCTCTTCGTTGTAGATGCGATGATCGGTCAAGACGCTGTTCGGACCGCGCAGGCTTTTCAGGATGGCGTTGGTTTTGATGGCGTGGTACTTACCAAGCTCGATGGCGATGCTCGTGGTGGCGCCGCACTTTCAATCACACAATTAACCGGTAAACCAATCATGTTTTCATCTAACGGTGAAAAACTTTCAGATTTCGATATCTTCTATCCCGATCGTATGGCTTCCCGCATCTTGGGCCTTGGCGATGTCGCTACCTTGG
>JBEBBQ010000048.1:0-11682 GCA_041158325.1 Actinomycetota bacterium
CCCAAGCCTAGAGGTGGTAAGTTAAACCTCGTGCACGTCGTGATAATGGGATGCGGTCGAGTTGGTTCCTCTTTGGCGAGCGAATTAGAAGCTGCCGGCCATTCAGTAGCAATCATTGATCAATCTCGCGAAGCCTTCCGTCGCCTTGGTCCAGACTTTAAAGGTCGTACCGTCGCAGGCGTTGGTTTCGATCGCGATACCTTGCTTGAAGCCGGAATTGAAACTGCTGATGCATTTGCTGCGGTAAGTAACGGTGATAACTCAAATATTTTGGCAGCCCGCGTTGCCCGCGAAACTTATGGCGTAGCAAATGTTGTAGCGCGTATCTACGATCCAGGGCGCGCTGAGATTTATCAGCGCCTTGGCATCCCAACAGTTGCCACCGTTATCTGGGCAACCGATCAGATTCTGCGCCGCCTAGTACCTGAAGGCTCTCTCTCTGATTGGCGCGATGCCAGCGGAACAATTCAACTCTGCGAGATGCATCCCCATAAAGATTGGTTCGGTCGCCCAATTTCAGAGATCGAATCAGCGATCGATGCTCGCGTCGCGTTTTTAACGCGCCTGGCTGAAGGCTTAATCCCCGATGAACATACCGTTTTGCAAGAAGGCGATCTAATGCATGTAACTGTGCGCGCTGAAAATACCGCCGCAGTAGAGGCGATTCTGGCCCGCTCACCGGAGGATCATTCATGAGAATTGCTATCGCTGGAGCCGGAAATGTGGGTCGTGCGATCGCACGCGAACTTCTTGATAACGGACATCAGGTACTTCTAATCGATCGTGATCCTAAAGCTTTGAAAATGGAATCTGTTCCAGATGCCGAATGGTTGATGGCCGATGCTTGCGAAATCACTTCACTCGATAAAGCGGTGTTGAATAATTGCCAGGTTTTAGTTGCAGCAACCGGAGATGACAAAGTTAACTTAGTTGCCTCGCTATTGGCCAAGACCGAGTACGGAGTTCCTCGCGTTGTTGCACGTATTAACCATCCAAAGAATGAATGGCTCTTTGATTCATCTTGGGGTGTGGATGTTGCAGTATCAACGCCAAGAATTATTTCAGCGCTGGTTGAGGAAGCAGTTAGCGTCGGAGATGTTGTACGACTCTTCTCTTTCCGAAAAGGTCAGGCGAACTTAGTTGAGCTAACGCTTCCCGATTCATCAATGTGCATCGGCAAGACAGTTGAAGAAATTACGCTTCCTGATGATGCATCTCTGGCCGCGATCGTGCGCGATGGCCGCGTCATTACTCCGACTCCAACAGATGTATTTAGCGCCGGCGATGAGCTTCTCTTTGTTGCATCAGCAACTGCTGAAGGTTTGATTAAATCCTGCTTTATCGAGCAGTAACTTTACTTCTCAGCGATTTTCGTAGTCGGCACAGATTTCAAGATCATCCAAGAACCGTATGCCGTTGCCAGAAATAACGGATAACCCATCGCTAGATTTACCGTTCCAAGTAAATTCACATTTCCACTTCTGTAAATTGGATACTGCACGACTATGCGGATGAAGAACATTCCTACCCAAAGCCAGCTTGCTCGTTTGTATGCGCGCGCACGGGCAGGATCTTTACGCCATTGCAGGTTCTCGCCCAGGATTGGGCCAAGCAATAGGCCAAGGATTGGCCATCCCGCTAAATTCGCAATCAAGTAAACGCTTCCGTAGCCAAGGTTGGTTAACAACTTTGGAAGGTAAAGATCGCTGGCATTACCGGTGCGGTTGGCAAACCAAGCGCAAATTAATGATCCGATCAGTCCAGAGACTGCGTGTTGAATAGTCTCGCGCATAGCTAGTCGAATAATTGTTAAGAGAGCTGATACTGCAACAGATGCAATTAGCGCGCTTTGCAGTTCGTCAGTAACGTTAAAAACAACTAGAAAAATTACTGAAGGAATACCAGAATCTATTAAGCCTTTCTTGCCCCCAAAGGCGGCGAGAACTTTAGCTTTATCTTCGTGATGACCTGGATTACTCATGCGCGACCCGTTGATCCAAAGCCATCAGTGCCACGACCAGAACCTGGCAGGCTTTCTACTTCTACGAAATCAGCGCGTTCGACTTTTTGAATTACCAACTGCGCAATACGATCGCCGCGCTTGAAGGAAACGCTCTCTTTAGGATCGTGATTGATTAAAATAATTTGGAGCTCTCCGCGAAATCCCGCATCAACCGTGCCCGGTGAGTTAACCATTGTGACGCCATGCTTAATGGCTAGCCCGGAACGCGGATGAACTAGCGCTACGTAACCATCGGGAAGGGCGATGGATATACCTGTCGGAACTAAAGTCCGCTCCCCTGGCGCAAGCGTGACATCGATACGAGAGACGATATCTGCACCAGCATCGCCGCCTTTGGCATAACGTGGAAGCGGAAGATCTGGATCTAGCCGCGTAACAAGTACTTGAACTCCCATTATGGATTTATCTCAAATTCGGGATCTACGAATGCCAGGATCTCTGGAGTCTTAGCGATGTGTTCGAGATACTCTTTTGGAGCATTCTCCAAAAAGTGCGACATCGGAACAATTACAAATAAGGCAGCCGCCTTGACTGCGATCTCACCGTCAGGGCCACCAAGTCGACCTTCTGCAGCTGTGTAAACCTTGCGATTTACCTGGCCAGTAATTCGAGCCGTTATATGCAAGGTTGTTCCCATAGGGACAGGCTTAAGAAAATCAGTTTCCAAACGAGCAGTGACTGCTGGAGAGCGAATCAGCCACATTAACTTGCCAAGCGCTTCATCAAATGCCAGCGATAACAATCCACCGTGCGCCAAACCTGGTGCACCTTGATGATTTTCTGTAACTGTAAATTCAGCGGTTAGATCTGCAGCAGCTCCAGCTTTTGCGACTAGATGTAGACCGGTCGGATGAAGTTCGCCGCAACCAAAGCAATGTCCAAAGTGAGAAGGAATCTTGGTGCCAATCTCAGGAGCTTTTGGATGACGCTCTGGAATTATTGCGCCCTCCGGAGGAGTTGTACTTGGTACTCGACTCATAGCCTCACTTTACTTCATTGTCTTAGCTTCATCTACGTCTCACGTTGTGAAAAGACTAGAATAAAGGTGTGATCTTCCGCGAAGTCCTAAGGCCGCCGATTTGGGTACTGGCCTTTATTTATTTTCTCTTCCTCTCAATTGTTCTCTCAGTTTGGGCTGCGCTCGATACTCGAGCGACGCTGGTCACTCTGGCGCTCTCAACGATTGCGCTGATTTGGATTTCGATCTCAATGACTTCAGAGATCACTTTTGATGGAGAAGTTTTCAAGATTGATAAGGCAAATATCGAAGTTAAATATCTCGGTAAAGTTACTGTTTTAGATAAAACTGCAATGAGGCTGCTACGTACCCGCGATGCTGATCCAGCCGCTTATCTGGCAATCAAGTTCTGGGAGCCACGTGGTCTGCGAATCGATCTAAGCGATCCAAGAGATAAGACTCCATATTGGCTCATAACGAGCAAACGCGGCGAAGAGATCGCCGCGCTGCTTAATCGTTAAACCAACTACACAACAAACTGAATTAATTGCACTCTTTGCAGACTGCCTTGGTGCCCTCGCCTTTAGCCAGCTGAGTTATGTGATGCACCAAGAAGCATCGTGAACAAGTAAATTCATCGACCTGCTTTGGAACAACGCGCACTGCTAGCTCTTCGCCAGATAAATCTGCGCCAGGAAGTTCTAGATTCTCTGCCGCCTCTGCTTCATCGACATCAATCTGACCGGATTGAGCATCGACGCGCTTAGCTTTGAGTTCTTCTAGCGACTCCTCGTGGAGTTCCTCATCCGTCTTTCGGGGGGTGTCGTAATCTGTTGCCACTGCTCTCACCTCACTTCCATTTAATCTAAAACAACTCGCATCTATTGCTCGTTGCGTACGGGCGCATACTCGCGCACTTACCTGTGATTACCCATTACAACCATCGGCGTGTCGCAGATATTCCCCGTTTAAATAAGCAATGACCAGTCTTTCTAGGGTTTTTGGGCCGCCTCTATCGCCTTCGCTAGAGACGCCCCCACCCGCGCATGTATCACTGTTCCACTCTCCACATATTCTTCAGAGAGGATCTCGCCCGTTTCATGAATCGCGTTCACCAAGTCACCCCGGTTGTAAGGAATTATCGAATTGATCTCGATATTCGGCTGTGGAAGTGACTTTTCAATAGCATGTACTAAACCTTCAATTCCAAATCCAGTTCGCGCAGAGAATGCATAACTGTTCTTTTCTTTTCGCAGAATCTCCAGAACGACATCCGGGTTTGCGGAATCAACTTTATTGATGGCGATAATTTCTGGGATATCTCCCCCACCAATATCGGTAATAACTTCGCGGACAGCGCGGATCTGCTCAAAAGGATCTGGATGCGAACCATCGACAACATGAACAATTAAATCCGCTCCAGATACTTCTTCTAGAGTTGATTTAAAGGCATCAACTAATTGGTGCGGTAAATGGCGCACAAATCCGACTGTGTCAGAGAGCGTGTAGGTGCGACCATCGGCAGTTTGTGACTTGCGCACAGTTGGATCAAGGGTTGCAAATAAAGCATTTTCGACAAGCACGCCAGCATCGGTCAGCCGGTTAAGAAGTGATGATTTTCCTGCGTTGGTGTAGCCAGCTATCGCTACAGATGGAATGTTAAATCGTTTACGTTCTTGGCGTTTGGTATCTCGGGATACCTTCATCTCTGCGATCTCGCGGCGCAACTTCGCCATCTTGTCGCGGATTCGGCGACGATCTGTTTCGATCTTAGTTTCACCTGGACCGCGGCCACCGATACCTGCACCACCTGCAGCGCGACCACCGACTTGGCGGGAAAGTGAATCACCCCAACCGCGAAGGCGAGGAAGTAAGTAAGCGATCTGCGCGAGTTCTACCTGCGCCTTACCTTCTTTACTCTTGGCATGCTGTGCAAAGATATCGAGAATAAGTGCGGTGCGATCTACGACCTTTACTTTTAACTTATCTTCAAGTTGTCTCAGTTGTGATGGAGATAGTTCGCCGTCGCAAATAACCGTATCGGCGCCACTTGAAGCAACAATCTGACGGAGTTCAATTACCTTTCCAGAACCAATGTAGGTCGCTGGATCTGGTTTATCTCTTCTCTGGATCAAACCATCTAGAACTTCAGAACCTGCAGTTTCCGCTAGCGCCTTTAACTCAGCTAAAGAGTTTTCAGCCATCTCGGCGCTTCCTTCAGTCCATACGCCGACAAGAACAACGCGTTCTAGTTGTAACTGACGGTATTCAGCATCAGAGATATCTTGAAGTTCGGTGGAGAATCCCTTTACGCGGCGAAGTGCATGACGGTCGCTTAGCTCTTGTTGCGGGTCAGGATCGTATTCACTTTCATCGGCGTCAAAGTCCGCCGCTACTCGCGCGCTTTCGCGCAGTAGTACTTCAAATAAATCGTTATTACGAGGTAGGTCGTTACTCATGCATCCTGCAAGTAATCAGTTATCTCAATGTCTTTGATAAGAACAGCTGGACCAGTTAACGTGGCATTGGCATGTGGATCGATATCGACTACCAATCTTCCACCCGGTGGAAAAATGACCCAACGCGCTGGTAGAGATGAGTTTGTGTGAAGCGTTGCAGCGAGTGCGACTGCGCAAGTTCCGGTTCCGCACGAACGAGTCTCACCGCTACCCCGTTCGTGCACACGCATCTTGATCTCCTTATTTGCAGTGATCTCAACAAATTCAACGTTTACACCTTCTGGATAGATCTCTCGTGGTCGCACAACCGGAGCATCTTTAAGCGAACCCACATCTTCAATCTTTTCTACAAAAACTACCGCGTGTGGATTGCCTACGCTGATGTGATACCCGTTCCAAATCTTTCCTTCAACGGATGCAGTAACCGCCTCTCCTTCGTCAATAACTTTGCCCATGTTCACGGAAATATCATCTTTAGCTGGAACGCGTAGATGCTTTACGCCATCTCGGGTATTGATCGCGAAGATACCTTCAGGTTGGTGCCCGCGCTCGACTAAGTATCTAGCCATTACGCGGATGCCATTGCCGCACATTTCAGCAAGTGATCCGTCGGCATTCCGGTAATCCATAAACCATTTACCGTCGCGCTTACCAATTTTGATTAGGCCATCTGCGCCAATTCCGGTTTCGCGATTACACATTGCAGCCGTCTGTGCAGTCGTTATCGATATCTCTTCTTCAGGGTCAAAGACCAAAAGAAAATCGTTCTCGGTGCCGTGGCCATAGGTGGCGATAACTGGAGTATTCATTACGACGTTGAGTTTATCTTCTGGAGAACTGTTTCCAAACGCGGTTGGATCGGTGAAATCCATTTAATTCTGGCATCACGAGAGAACCAAGTCTCTTGGCGACGAGCATATTGTCTGGTTGCGCGCTTTGTCTCCTCCATCGCTTGATCCTCACTAATCTCACCAGCGCGCATAGAGATAACTTGCGCATATCCCAGAGCTCGCCGGGCGGTAGTCGCTCTAGTGATTCCTGCAGTGATTAACGAATCAACTTCGGCGACCAAGCCTTTGCGCCACATTAAATCAACGCGCGCATCGATGCGTTCGGTTAATTTCTCGCGATCCATAACGAGGCCAAATTGCAGAGCATCTGGATACTTAGCTGAATCTTCGCGAGGAAGATTCGCCGTAAATGGCTGACCTGTTATCTCGATTACCTCAAGGGCGCGAATTACTCGTCGCACATTTTGGATATCGATGGCCGCAGCTGCTGCAGGATCTAGCAGCTGGAGTCTTTGAAAAAGTTGAGCTACTCCAAATTCTTCAGCTTCCTGATTTAAACGCTCTCGTACCGCGGGATCGGTATCTGGAAAATTCAAATCATCCAGAATCGCTTTTATGTAGAGGCCGGTACCACCAACGATTACCGCATGGCTTTTGCGTTCATGAATCTCTGAGATCTTCTTCCGCGCTTGCTCTTGGTACCAGGCCACGGTTGCATCCTCAGTAACGTCCAAGACATCGAGTAGGTGATGTGTGATGCCATCTCGTTCTTCCAAAGTTAATTTCGCGGTTCCTATATCCATACCTCGATACAGTTGCATCGAATCGGCATTTATTATCTCAGCGCCGATTTCTTTCGCCAGAGCTATCGCCAGATCGCTCTTGCCCGTTGCGGTGGCCCCACAAATCACAATCGTTTTCATCGTTTTATTCAGAAAGGCTTGGCTTGCGAAGTGTTGGGATACCTAATGCAGTTGCGGTTGGTCCTTGCTTTGCGCGCGCTTCGTGGACATCTCCCCCGCGAGTTTTGATATGAGCTAACTCTTTAGCGATTAAGTAATGAGCTGATGCATCTGTGATTTCTAGGTCCACAAAATCTCCGGGGCGCGCCTGGCTAGTCGCATCAAAGTGGACCAAGCGGAAATCCTCGGTCTTTCCAGTTAACCGAGCCTGTGCTTGATCGCGCCGACCTTCAACTTCTGAAACTAACGCGCGATGGATCTGTCCAATTGATCTTTGATTTACCCCTAGTGAAATCTTCTGTTGATGTTCATGTAAACGCGTGTATCGCTCACCGACAACTTCTTCAGCGACTTGATTTGGCATAGCACCGGCTGGTGTTCCGGGACGGATTGAATATTTATATGTGTAGGCCGCTGAAAATTGTGCCTGAGTAGTTAAATCAAGAGTTGATTGGAAATCTTCTTCGGTCTCACCAGGAAAGCCGACAATGATGTCGGTCGTGATCATCGCATGAGGCATCGCTGTGCGAACTCGATCTAGGATTCCCAGGTAGCGACTTGAACGATATGAGCGGCGCATCTCCTGCAAAATCCGATCGGATCCAGATTGCAACGGCATATGTAAGTGCGGCATTACATTGGGAGTTGACGCCATTACTTCAATGACATCGTCGGTGAAATCGCGTGGGTGTGGTGACATGAAGCGCACCCGCTCTAGGCCATCTATTTCTCCACATTTGCGAAGTAAAGCTGCAAAGGCGCCACGATCGCCGAACTCCACACCGTAGGCATTTACATTCTGTCCAAGCAAGGTAATTTCGATTACGCCTTGATCTACCAGTGCCCGAATTTCCTTCAAGATATCGGCTTCGGGACGATCCTTTTCAATGCCACGTAGCGTTGGGACGATGCAGAAGGTGCAGGTGTTGTTGCAGCCAACAGATACCGAAACCCACGAGGTAAAGGCAGAGAATCTACGCGCTGGAAGCGTTGAAGGAAAATGCTCTAGCGCTTCTTTAATCTCGATCTGCGATTCTTCTTCTATTCGAGCGCGTTCAAGTAGAACCGGTAGAGATCCAACGTTATGCGTACCGAAAACGACATCCACGTACGGAGCCTTCTTCAGAATTATCGACTGATCTTTCTGCGCCAAGCAACCACCAACAGCGATCTGCATATTGGGGTTCGCTTTCTTAATTGGGGCTAAAAAACTTAGATTTCCATAGAGTTTGTTATCTGCGTTCTCTCGAACTGCACATGTATTGAATACAACGATGTCGGCTTGTTCACCTTGGATAACCGGCAGATAACCCGCTTCATCTAAAAGTCCAGCGATACGTTCTGAATCGTGAACGTTCATCTGGCAGCCATATGTTTCGACTGCGTAGGTGCGGGCCATGAGGAGAAGGTTACCGCTGCGAGTTAGAGAGGTAATACCTCAAAGCTCAGATCCTTGCGATTAACAACCAAGATTGAATGGTTGGTTAGACGAGTCCAGTGATCTTTACCCCAGCCGGTAGATGCAACCTTGATGACACCATCTTCAACGCTATAGCGAAGTTCGTAATGGCTATCTACAGTCCATTCTGTCGAATCAGCCTCGTTGAATTCACAGACCGCAATAAAGGTGTCCGGGGTCATAAGCATTGAGTTGATGCTCGTGAAATCACAATTAGCAGAAATGGTCTTTACCGCTTTACGAACACCTTCGATCAAACCAAGTTCATCGATACCGGTTAAGACTGTAAAGAAGTAACGCTCACTATCGGTAGTTGATGTGAATTTATCTAAGTAGCGCGGATCGACGAATTTCTGAACTGAATCAATAGATTTGATTGTCCCGTTATGCATAAAGGAATAGTCACCATAGATAAATGGGTGGTTATTTGAAAGATCTACAGTCAAACCCTTAGAAGCTAAGCGCAAGTGTAAAAGCGCTCCATCTGACTTCAAATTGGTAGAAGATTCGGCGAACTTTTCGCTCTCTGCTGCAAGAGTTAGGTCACGAATTAGTTCGGTCTTGCGAGTATCCGTTGAGCAAGCCGAGATTCCCCAGCCGTGTTTATGTTCCTTAGAAAGTTCTACAAAGTTTTCAAAGCCCTCGCCAACAACATCAGCGAAGCTTCGTTCTTCAGTTGCGACATATCCAAGTAATCTGCACATGGGGTAAATCTACCTGAAAAGAGATTTAAAAATTACTTTTGGATACGGATTGGGTTTTGGCCACGTGCGATCAAGCGTTCGAAGTGAACTTCGCGCTTATCGTTGAAGGTGGCGGCTTCTTTTGCAGACTTCTCCATGAAGGCGACAAGTTCATCGCGGGCTACCAGTCCATCTCCAGACAAATCATTTCGTTCAAAGACGTTCCAGGCGCGAAGCACTGGAGATACAACATCATCGAGGTGCTGCTGTAAATCGTAGATTCCAGCAAGCGCGATCTGCACCGCTTTACGTCCAAAGCCTGGCATGTTTGCACCGGGCATATCAAAGTTGGTGACGACATCTGCGATCGCGCGCATCGACGCGTTAGGTTCCATATCAAGAGCCGCTGAAAGAGTGTTGCGATAGAAGAGCATATGGAGATTTTCGTCTAGGGCAACACGTTGCATCATTGACTCAGCGATTGGATCATCGGAGATTTTGCCGGTGTTTCGGTGCGAGATACGGGTTGCAAGTTCTTGGAATGAAACATAAGCAATTGTGTGCAACATATCGTTTTCATATGGCGTCTGATAACCCAAGGACATATGCGCCATACGCAGATCTTCAAGTTCGTATGGATCTACTCCGCGAGTAGCCATTAGGTAATCACGAATCACGATCGCATGGCGCGCTTCTTCGGCAGTCCATCGCTCGATCCAATTTCCCCAAGCGCCATCGCGACCCATGGAGATTGCGATCTCAGTGTGATAACTCGGCAAGTTATCTTCAGTTAAGAGGTTTAAAACTAACGAATCTTGCGCGACCGGAGAGAGTCGCGAATCTTTGGCTTCCCAGGCATCACCATTTAGTGGGCCTGCATAATCGCGACCTTCTGACCATGGGACATACTCGTGTGGATACCAATTTTTTTGAACAGATAAGTGGCGTTCGAGTTCAACTGCGACCACTGGTTCAAGATCGCGAATAAGGCGAGATTGGATCTTTGCTGACTCTTCGCTCATAGGACAACGCTATGGCACTAATTCGGTTACTGACGAGTTATAAATTCTTTTTCGCGCGCTCAATCGCTTGTAATTCGCGCCACTTGGCAATTTCAGCGTGATTTCCACTCAATAAGATCTCAGGCACCGAGATGCCGCGCCATTCTTGTGGTTTCGTGAAATTTGGATACTCCAAATAACCTTCAGAATTATGTGACTCTTCTGTCAAAGATTCAGGATTTCCAAGCACTCCTGGAATCAAACGAGTAATAGCTTCGATCATTACTAGCGAAGCTACTTCTCCCCCGCCAAGAACGTAGTCACCTATTGATACTTCATGAACCTTGATGTTTTTCGCGGCATATTCGATGCCTTCATAGTGTTGACGCACTCGGTCATCAATGCCCTCGTAACGACCGCAGGCAAAGATCAAATGTTTTGAATGAGCAAAACTCTGCGCCATCTCCTGATTGAAACGCTTTCCTGCTGGGGTCAAAATGATTAAATCTGTATCCGCCACCATCAGCGGATCCAATACTCGCCCCCAAATTTCAGGGAGCATAACCATTCCGGCACCTCCGCCGTATGGAGTGTCATCTACCGTGTTGTGGTTATCTTGCGTTGCTGAACGAAGATCATGAACTTGGATATCTACTAGCCCTTTACTCTGAGCTTTGCCCAAAAGTGACAGTTGAGCTGGAGCAAAGTATTCGGGAAAGATAGTTACGGCATCGATCTTCATTTACTGACTCCCGCCTCGTAATCCTCGGGAGGAATAACGGTCATTCGCTTCGCCTTCACATCAACAACAGGAACTAGTTGATGTACAAAAGGAATAAGCACTTCTCCGCTTTCGGTCTTGATACTCAGCACATCTTGCCCAGGAAGGTTCAAAACTTCAGCTACTTCCCCGAATAAATCTCCATCAACTAGATATGCCTGACAACCGATTAATTGCAGCACGTGATAATCATCTTCATCTAACCCGGGTGCATCAATATCAACGTCGGCGTAAAGCAATTGGTTGCGGTATTTCTCAATAGCGTTTCGGTCTTCAACTCCTTCAAAACCAAGGAGCAGGATGCCGTTATGCACACGTGCAGAAGCCACGGTTAAATTACCGTGGCTTTCTGTCTCAAGTATTGCCCCGATGGCAAAACGTTCTGCTGCATCATCGGTACGTACTTCAATTGTGGCCTCACCCAATATTCCGTGGGCGCGACCGATGCGACCTACATTAAGGCGCATCAGATAAAAGCTTTCGCTTTAACGAGCCTCATCGGTATCGATTAGGTCAACGCGAACAGTGCGACCGGCAATAGCGCTTACAACTGTACGAAGCGCTT
>JBEBBQ010000049.1:0-2560 GCA_041158325.1 Actinomycetota bacterium
AGCTAATTGATCTATACGGAGTCTCTGAAGTGCATATCTCGGCGGAATACGAACGCTATGGCGCACAGCGAGACGAGCGAGTTGAGAAAGCAGGGATTAATTTAATTCGCACCGGTAGCCCTTATGCAGTTGCACCTGGTCGCGTTGTTAAGCCAAGTGATGGCACGCCTTACCGCGTTTACACACCTTTCTATCGCGCTTGGTGCGTTCATGGTTGGCGCGCACCTGCCAAGACTCCCAAAGAAATTAAGGCGCCAACACCGCCTGCGAAATATCGTGCATTCCCTGATTTTCCAATGCCAGCAGGCGTTGAAGTAATTCAAGCCGGAGAAGCTGCAGCGCTTGCGCGCTTTAAAGAGTTTGTGAAAAAGGGGCTTGATAGTTACGACGAGAATCGTAACTTTGCGGGCATTGATGGAACTTCCAAGATGAGCACTTACTTGAAGTTTGGCGAAATCCATCCGCGCACTCTGATTCAAAACTTAGGCGATTCCAAGGCGCATGATACTTTCCGCAAAGAAATCGCTTGGCGCGAGTTCTATGCCGACGTTCTCTTTAACAACCCTCACACAGATACCGATTACTACGCTCCACAATTTAAGGCGATGCGTTATGACAAACCAGGTAAGCAATTCAAGGCTTGGTGTGAAGGTAAGACTGGCTACCCATTTGTAGATGCCGCTATGCGCCAATTGGTTCATGAAGGCTGGATGCACAATCGCACACGTATGGTTGTCGCATCTTTCTTAGTTAAAGATCTGCACCTTGAATGGCAACTAGGCGAGCGTTTCTTTGCCGAACACCTAGTAGATTTTGATCCGGCATCGAATGCGCACGGTTGGCAATGGACTGCCGGTACAGGCACTGATGCATCTCCTTACTACCGCGTCTTTAATCCAATTGAACAAGGACGACGCTTTGATGAAAATGGTGATTACATTCGTAAATATGTTCCTGAGTTAGCCCATTTATCTGCGGCAGAAATTCACGAACCATGGCTTTACTTAGATGGATATTCAAAGGGTTATGTTGAGCGCATCGTCGATCACGCAGCTGAACGACTGGAATCGCTTGAAAGACTTAAGGAAATCAAGGCTGATAAACCGCTGCCTCCACAATAGCCACACCGCTGCGCTTTGCTTCATACATCGCCGCATCAGCTCGCTGCAGTAAATCACCGTTCTTATCATTTCTTACATGGCCGATACTTACGCTAATTGAGATTTGATTTCCACCAACAGTAAAGGGATAACTCAGCGTTGCTCGCAACGCATGTGCAACTTCTAAAGTTGTATCGGGGCTACCAAGCACAATTACTCCAAATTCATCTCCGCCCAGCCGCGCTAGAACTGATCCTGTTGGAAGTGATCGACTAAAGCGTGCTGCTACCTGTCGCAGAATTTGATCGCCCATCTCATGGCCATATTGATCGTTAACTGGTTTGAATCCATCAAGATCTAGCAAAAGCAGTGCACCTTCCACGCCACTTAGTGCGCCGATTTCAGCAACTAATCGCCGGCGGTTGGGCAGGCCAGTTAACTCATCTGTGCGCGCCAGAATCCTTTCTTCTCCCAAGTTACTGGCTTGCCGAATAACCAGGGTCATTCTTATAAATGCCATGAATAGCGTTGCGATTGTTGGAATCACAACATAAATCGGGAAGTAATCGGGGCGAAGTGCAATCGCAGATAGCAGCGCCGGACTAATAAAGATTGAGACCGCAATTAGTGCCGGATGGATTTTTGTTTCTGGCTGCAAGCTATTTGGTGCCGCCCATAATGAGAGCGTGATGATGGTTATTCCAAGCAACCAACCGTTATCGCTGATCTGACCAAATTGATATGAATTATTTATCTGCTCCCAGAGAAAATAGAAATCAGTTATCGCAAAGACCAGAACTCCAATTATCAAAAGCGCTGATCTAGTTGAAAACCCAGAGACAACTGCGCTAACAACGGCAATAACTACTAAAGCGATATCGCAGACTGGGTACAAGACAGCAAAGAATGCGCTGGTGCTATCCCCAGGAATATTTGATATGAATTGGATGAGAATCAAGGCGGTAACTATTGAACTTAAGCCCAGCCCAAAGATCGCGGCATCTAGCAGCTCAAGTAAACGCAGCCGCTGCCTGCGGCCCAGAATGCGGGGTATGGCAAGGAATGCGAAAGGGTAGAAGAGTGAATATGCAATATTTGAAAAGAGCAACGAATTAGCGTCGAAGTTAAGGTACTGAGCAAGACTTGAATAGAGCGAACCGATTCCCCATGAAGCTATCGCCAGTGCGGTAAATGAGACCGCAAATGGATCGCTATGCAAAGGTGCGCGAATCAACGAAATAATCGCGGCAACGATCACTAAGTTAAAGAGAAATAGATCTAGAACTAGTGCAGCATCTATCTGCAGAATTTTGGCTGCGGAATGTCCGGCTAAAATAGTCGGAGCGAACCACTTCCAGATTAGATGGGTGCGCACCCACGTAAGTTAAAGCGCGCGATTAACCAAAACGAATAGGGCTAACCTAAGACTGAATTGAAAGAGTTAGAAACCCTTGCTGCAG
>JBEBBQ010000050.1:0-3626 GCA_041158325.1 Actinomycetota bacterium
ACTTTTCCTTCGATATGTGGGTGTTTAAGAAATCCTCAAACACGGTCTTCCTCTTGCGCCAGCGATACCGAGCAAAGCACTACTGCCATGAAACGGGTCCTGATTAAGCGTCCGACTAAGGAAAAGGGTACTGCCTACGCACGCGTACACCTAACTGTGGTCTAGACAGTTACGCCTAAAGGGAGCAAAATTATCCTCAATAGTTGGAAACTGTAAGGAAATAGCAAGCGTTTATGCCGCTGGGGAAGGTCGCATAGCGCGGTCTTGCTAGGCACTTACCAGTTACTAACTAGGAGTTTGCAAATGCAAGAGCTTCATCCATCTGGCCAAAACAGAGATCGATTAAAGGAATCTGTCGCCGGTTTACTTGTCATACATAGCGCACCTAATGCGCTGCGCCCACATATTGAATGGGGCTTGCAATCAATCTTAGGAACTTGGCTCACTTTGCAATGGCGCGATCAACCATGTGCGCCGGGAACATATAGAGCAACTGTTGAATTTCGAGATGTGCGAGGAAGCGCTTCGAAGATTGCATCTGCACTTCGTGGGTGGCACTACTTGAGATTTGAAGTACGCGAAGAATCCGAACTCGGGGGAGAGTTCTATCGATCAACCCCCGAGCTCGGAATTCATCGTGCGAGTATTGATGGACTCGGAAATATTGTCGTTACCGAGCATCAAGTAATGGAGGCGCTCGCCAAAGGTTTTGATGAAATTTCTATACGCGATGCGATCGATGAAATTCTGGGAAATCAATGGGAAAGAGAGTTAGCCCCATTTCGTGGAGTCGAAATCGATCAGATCATTCAACTCCGCGCTATCTAAATTGGATAGACTAAAGACATGACAATCCCTGAGAGCCCAATCATTCAGATCGAACGCCGTAAAGCAATTGCTTTATTTGCATCAGTCCTTGTTTTAGCTGTTGCCTTATTTGGTGGTTTGGTAAAAATTGGCTGGGGAATCTCTTCGCGTACCGATAGCGGAATCGTAGTTACTGGTTCTGCGCGCACTGAAGCCGTTGCTGATAACGCAGTATGGACCCTCTCTGTTTCACTATCTCGTCCCAAAGTTGCCGATGCAGTTGCCAAAGTTGGCAGCGATGTTGAGGCCGTCACGAAGTACTTAACCGATGGTGGCATTCCCGCGGAAGCATTAACGCTTGGACCAGTCTCAACATTCGGCCAAGAAGAATGGGTTAACGGAAATTCAACTGGACGCATCCTTAACTACCGCGCAAGCCGTGATGTCACAGTACGTACAAAAGATGTCGAACTAGTTTCTAAAATTTCACAAGGTATCGGAAGCATCTTGCAGAACGGTGTTAACGTGAATAATTATGGTCCGCAGTATTACATCTCAACTCTTGCCGAACTGCGCCCACAATTATTAGAAGAAGCGATGAAGGATGCCAAACTTCGCGCTGAATCAATCACCAAAGCGGTCGGCAGCAGCGTTGGAGTCGTAACTGGGGTTAAGAGCGGCGTATTCCAGGTAACCACACCTGATTCAACAATGACCTCTGATGGTGGCGCTTATGACACCACAACAATTAAAAAGACAGTTACTTCAACAGTTTCTGTGACATTTACAGTCAATAACGATTAAAGTTTTTCTATGAATCCTCGGGCACAGGAGCTGATCACCTATTTCGGGATGAAGCCGCTGCCCGTTGAAGAGACTTACTTTATAAATACCTATATCTCTGAAGCCACCACCCCATCTGGTGGTCCAGCAGGAACTGCCGGCCTTGGTCTCTACTTAGATTCACCACGTAGCGCATCAACTGCTCATGTTTTGGAATTTGATGAAGTCTGGCACTTCTATGAAGGCGATCCGATCGCGCTTTATGAATTTCATATTGATGGAACCGCTCGCACTATAACTTTGGGACGCGATATTGCTGCTGGCCAAGTTATGCAGCACACCATTAAAGCTGGCGTTATCCAAGCAGGCGAAGTCGCGCCAGGAGGTGAATGGTCGCTCTTTGCCTGCACCATGTCACCAGGTTTTAACGCAACCTGTTTCCGTGGCGTAACTAAATCTGAATTAGCTGGAAATTACCGGGGCTATGAAGAGATTATTGAACGTATGGGTGTTCCGGATGGGCATGAAACAGAACTGCCCGCAGACTATGTAAATGAGCGATTTAACAAGTAAATCCAAATTAACTTAAAATTAAATTAGAGTGGAATATTGCCATGAGCGCCACGACGAATTGGCGCTGCGGCAAGTGAGCGAGCAAGCGCTGATCTAGTTTTATTTGGTTCGATGATTTCATCAACTGCGCCAATCTCAACGGCGCGCGCAACTCCACCTGAAACCTTTTCATGTTCTGCGGCTAGCTCTAACTCCATGGCTTCACGTTGTTCTTGCGGCAAATCAGCAAGTATGCGGCGGTGAAGCACACGCACTGCGGCGATCGCACCCATAACTGAAACTTCGGCCCCTGGCCAAGCAAATACGCGAGTAGCGCCAAGTGATTTAGCGTTCATCGCAACAAATGCACCGCCGTAAGCACGACGCGTAATTAAGGTAACTCGCGGAACAACTGCCTCACCAAAGGCATGCAATAACTTGGCGCCGCGACGTACAGCACCTTCCCACTCTTGACCAGCACCTGGCAGGAATCCAGTTACATCGGCGATAACAATCAGTGGAATTCCAAATGCATCGCAGGTGCGCACAAAACGTGCGGCTTTTTCGCCGGCTGCAGAATCTAAAACACCACCGATATGTGCGGGGTTATTGGCAACTACTCCAACTGTGCGACCACCAAAGCGCCCTAGAACAGTTGTCATATTCTCTGCCCAAACTGGAAGTAGTTCTAACTTCTCGCCCTCGGCATCCAAGATTGCATCAATTAGTGGATGTACTTCATAGCTTCGCTTGGTAAGCGCTGGAACAAAGACCGACAGATCTACATCAACTAGATCAGTATCCATATGGCCTTGGTTGGCAAAAAGTGAAGTGACATCACGGATCTCATCAAAGGCTTCTTGCTCAGTGGATGCGATGACATGAGCAACGCCGCTATTTTTACTGTGCGCTTCAGGACCGCCAAGCGATGCCATATCTACATCTTCACCAGTTACTGATTTAACAACATCTGGTCCAGTTACAAAGATTCGGCCTTCTGGGGCTAATACAACGATGTCAGTTAGCGCAGGTCCATAAGCCCCACCACCTGCGGTTGGTCCAAGTACAAGAGAAAGTTGCGGGATACGACCACTGGCCAAGATCATCGATTGAAAAACTTCACCGAAGGCATCAAGAGATGAAACGCCATCACTTAGGCGCGCACCACCTGAGTGCCATATACCAATAATTGGTAACTGTTTAGACATGGCTTCTTTATATGCAGCAACAATTACCTTTGATCCTGCAACACCAAGTGCACCACTTTTAATTGTGGCATCGGATGCAAACACAACAACGCGATTGCCTTTAATCTCACCAGTTGCTGCGATCATTCCGCAGTCGGTGCGCTCCAGAAGTAATGAATCTGTGCCGGGATCTAGCAGTCTTTGAATTCTTAACTGCGGATCTAACGGGTCAACCACTTTGTGGACCATAAAAATGAGTTTATAGAGTTGCGAAAGCCAATACAACGTTGTGGCCAC
>JBEBBQ010000051.1:0-4381 GCA_041158325.1 Actinomycetota bacterium
GTGCCTCCAATGAGTTTTTCCAGCATATGTAATTTTCTTGTGGGCGCTGAGGGTTTCGAACCCCCGACATTCTCGGTGTAAACGAGACGCTCTACCACTGAGCTAAGCACCCGATTGTTGCGAGGCAAATACTACCTCAACTACAGGGCAGCGATTGCGGCCTTGTAATCCCCGTTATTACGCGCATCTCCGAGGCCATTTACGACTGACCAGCGAACAACGCCTGCTTTATCGATGATAAATGTGCCGCGCATTGCGCAACCAATATCTTCGTTAAATACCCCAAACGCTTTTGCTGCTGCGCCATGTGGCCAGAAATCAGCAAGCACTGGGAACTTATAACCCTCTTGTTCTGCAAAAACTTTTTGTGTGTAAGGCGAATCGCATGAGACAGCAATTACTTGAACATTGTCGTTTTGAAATGCAGATAGATCATCGCGAATAGCGCATAGTTCGCCCGTGCATGTTCCGGTGAATGCAAATGGAATGAAGAGAAGAACAACGTTCTTATTTCCCTTAAATGATGAAAGTGAAACCTTGGCGCCATGCTGATCTTTTAACTCAAAATCAGGTGCAACCGATCCAACAGAAATTCCAGTAAGTGTTTGGCTCATGCCGCCAAACTTATCGCTTGCCAGCCTTACGCGCCACTAGACGAGTTGCTGACCAATCGTTTGCAACGGCGAGCGTTGAAGTTTGGCTCAACCCTGCAATTGGTGCCGCATCTTGAATATCACTTGGCTCGACATGTCCCTCGCGACCAACTTTTGGTGTTAATACCCAAATTGGTCCGGTCTCACTTAAATATGTAAGGGCATCCATTAATTCATCAACGAGATCGCCATCGCCATCGCGCCACCAAAGAATGACCGCATCAACGACTTCAGTAGCGCTGCCTTCAAGAAATGTTGTTCCGACTGTGGCAGCGATCTCATTGCGAAGTACGTCATCGCAATCTGTGTCGTATCCGACTTCAAGGACTATTTCTCCTTGAGCAAATCCCATCCCCTTTGCCACGGGATAAGTCCACCGAATTGCGAGCGCTTTTACAAGGGCTTGGCGGCTCGATTTTGCTCTACTACCGCGTAAGCGCGAGAATAGGCCCATGAGCGAGAACTTCGGCGTCCCAGACCAGATCATCGACCAGCTAGTAGATATCGATCCAAGTGAGACCGCCGAATGGCAAGCCTCCTTTGATGCCGCACTCAATGGCGCAGGTCCAGTCCGTGCTCGTTACCTAATCTTGAAGTTGCTCCAGCGCGCACACGAAAAAAATATTGGCGTAGCCGCTCTTCGCAATACCGATTACATCAACACCATTACTCCAGAGAACGAACCAGCATTTCCTGGCGATGAAGCGATCGAGCGTCGCATCCGCGCTTACATTCGCTGGAACGCAGCGATGTTGGTGCACCGCGCACAGCGCCCGGGCATCGGAGTCGGTGGACACATCTCTACTTACGCATCATCTGCCGCACTTTATGAAGTTGGTTTCAACCACTTCTTCCGCGGACAAGATCACCCAGGTGGCGGAGATCAAATCTTCTTCCAGGGACATGCATCTCCTGGAATGTATGCACGCGCATTTATGGAAGGCCGCTTAAGCGAGCACCAATTAGATGGTTTCCGTCAGGAACTTTCACATAAGGGCGGTGGACTTTCTTCTTATCCGCACCCACGTCTGATGCCAGAGTTCTGGCAGTTCCCAACAGTTTCAATGGGTATTGGTCCAATCAATGCAATTTATCAAGCGCGCTTTAATCGTTACCTACATAACCGCGGAATTAAAGATACAAGCCAGCAAAATGTTTGGGCATTCCTTGGCGATGGTGAAGTAGATGAAGTCGATACCTTGGGCGCAATTGGTCTGGCATCGCGCGAGAATCTAGATAACTTAACTTTCGTTGTTAACTGCAACTTGCAGCGCCTTGATGGCCCAGTGCGCGGTAACGGAAAGATTATTCAAGAGCTCGAATCCATCTTCGGTGGAGCCGGCTGGAATGTAATCAAGGTTGTGTGGGGTCGCGAATGGGATCCACTACTTGCGCAAGATCGCGAAGGCGCACTTGTAAACATTATGAATACAACTCTTGATGGTGATTACCAAACATTTAAGGGTGAAAGTGGCGCTTATGTTCGCGAGAAGTTCTTTGGTCGCGATCCCCGCACTGCGGCAATGGTTGCAAACTGGTCAGATGATCAGATCTGGAACCTCAAGCGCGGTGGACATGACTACCGCAAGCTTTATGCTGCTTACGCTGCTGCATCACAACCAAATGGTCGCCCAACAGTTATTTTGGCGAAGACTGTTAAGGGCTGGACACTTGGTTCGCACTTCGAAGCGCGTAACTCAACACACCAGATGAAGAAGATGTCGCTTGAAGACATCGTCGAATTCCGCGATCGCTTGGGTATTCCAATTGCAGATGAGAAGTTGGATAAGTACACACCTCCTTATTACAAGCCTGCTGCAGATTCTGTAGAAGCGAAATATCTAGAGGAGCGCCGCGCTGCACTTGGTGGATCTATTCCACGCCGTCGCAGCATTTCTCGTCCATTGGCACAACCTGCCGATGAAGCATACGAATCTGTAAAGCGCGGTTCTGGTCAGCAAGAAGTTGCAACAACAATGGCCTTTGTCCGTATGTTGAAGGATCTCGTTAAGGATCCAGGACTTGGTGCGCGTTTAGTACCGATCATTCCTGATGAGGCTCGTACCTTCGGTATGGATTCATTGTTCCCAACGCTAAAGATTTACTCGCCACATGGTCAGCAGTACACCGCGGTCGACCGCGAGCTAATGCTCTCCTACAAGGAATCAACTGCGGGCGTAATCCTGCACGAAGGAATTAACGAAGCCGGTTCAGTTGCTTCATTTACTGCAGTTGGATCTTCATATTCAACGCACGATGAACCAATGATTCCGATCTACATCTTCTACTCAATGTTCGGATTCCAGCGCACCGGAGATGCATTCTGGGCTGCAGCCGATCAATTGGTTCGTGGATTCGTAGTTGGTGCAACTGCAGGACGCACAACGCTTAACGGTGAAGGTCTGCAACACGAAGATGGTCATTCACCACTTCTTGTTTCAACCAACCCAGCCGTCGTTGCTTACGACCCAGCGTTTGCCTACGAACTCGGACACATCGTTAAAGATGGTCTGCGCCGTATGTATGGCGAAAACAGCGAGAATGTTTACTACTACCTAACTGTTTACAACGAGCCATACGTTCAACCAGCAGAACCAGAAAACCTAGACGTTGAAGGTTTGCTCAAGGGAATTTATCTCTTCCAGCAAGGTCCAAAGCAGCGTAAGAAAGTTGCGCAGATCTTGGCATCAGGCGTCGGTATGAACTGGGCGCTAAAGGCGGCGAAACTTCTTGAATCTGATTGGGGCGTATCCGCTTCAGTTTGGTCAGTTACTTCATGGAACGAACTACGCCGTGATGGCTTAGCCGTCGATCGCCATAACTTCTTAAATCCATCTGATCAACGCACCGCATACGTTGCACACAAGTTGCGCAACGTTGAAGGTCCGGTTATCGCAGTTAGCGATTACATGCGCGCTGTTCAAGATCAGATCGCACCTTGGGTTAGCCAAGACTTTGTTTCACTTGGTACTGATGGCTTTGGTCTATCCGATACTCGCGGTGCATTGCGTCGCCACTTCAAGGTCGATGCCGAATCAATCGTTATCGCAACACTTGCAGCTCTTGCTAAGAGCGGAGATTTTAAAGCTAGCGTTGTGCAAGAAGCGATCAATAAGTATCAGATCAATGACATCAACGCTGCAGATCCAGGTAATACTGAAGGCTCTGGCTGAGGAAAGTCTTGATAACTCGCATCCCAATTACAGATATCTCTCCTGCTGTTAATTTTGGAGGCGAGTTAGTTCCTGTAAAGGCGGTTGCGGGAGAAGTAATTGGAGTTACTGCAACAATCTTTCGCGAAGGCCATGATGCACTTGGCGCTCATGCGCTGCTCTTCGACGATAAAGGTAAAGAGATTGCTCGTACTCCAATGCGTGAAATTTGGCGCGGTGGCGATCGCTATGAAGGAACAATCACAATTCCGGCTCGCGGAGATTTCCATTACGCGATCGAAGCCTTTGATGACCCATTTGCAACCTGGGAACATGACTCTGAAATTAAGATTGCCGCAGATATTGATGCGCAACTCTGTTGCACCATTGGAAAGCTAATCTTTGAAGAGAAGTTAGAGGAAGATGCTTCTGCCAAGAAGCTGCTCTCCCCCGCAATCAAAGCGTTAACTGATACTTCACTTGCTCCGGCAAATCGTTTCTCGCAGGCGACTACAACTGAAATTCGCGCTTACTTTGCGGCAAACCCTTTGCGACGCTTAGTAAGTCGTTCTGAAC
>JBEBBQ010000052.1:0-27061 GCA_041158325.1 Actinomycetota bacterium
CTTATCTAGAATTTCCTTGTTCTTCTTACCCATCGCCTTACGCAAAAGATCTGCGCGCCCGAGTGAGAAGCCAGCAACTTTCTGAGCAATAGCCATAACCTGCTCTTGATAAACAATCAGACCGTATGTGTCACCAAGAATTTCTTCGAGCACGCTCGATAGTTCTGGATGAATCGGTTCTACCGGTTTGCGACCATTCTTACGATCGGCATAGTTGTTATGCGCATTTTCACCCATTGGGCCCGGGCGATAGAGCGCAATAACCGCTGAAATATCGGCAAAGGAATCTGGTGCCATGCTGCGAAGGAGCGCGCGCATCGGTCCACCATCTAGTTGGAATACGCCGAGGGTGTCACCACGCGATAAGAGTTCAAACGTTTTCTGATCTGCCAAAGGTAGATCTTCAAGCACGACATCGATGCCTTGGTTCTCTTTAATATTTAAAAGCGCATCATCTAGAACAGATAAGTTTCGCAGCCCAAGGAAGTCCATCTTTAGTAGACCAGTTGATTCACAAGCTCCCATATCGAATTGAGTGATTATTGCTCCGTCGGCTTCACGACGGTGAATTGGGATTACATCAAGAAGTGGTTCGCGCGAGAGGATGACTCCTGCAGCATGGACTCCCCATTGGCGCTTGAGACCTTCGAGTCCGCGCGCTAAATCAACTACCTTCATTGAGTCAGGGTCACCGTTGTAGAGCTCGCGGAATTCTCCGGCTTCACCGTGGCGCGGATCCTGCGGATCAAATACTCCAGAGAGGGAAATGTCTTTACCCATCACAGATGGAGGAAGCGCTTTAGTTAACTTTTCACCGATTACATATGGATATCCCAGAACACGGGTGGCATCTTTAATTGATTGCTTAGATTTAATTGTTCCGTAGGTGATGATTTGGGCTACGCGATCTTCGCCATATTTTTCGGTGGCGTAACGGATCATTTCGCTGCGGCGACGTTCATCGAAATCCAAGTCGATATCAGGCATAGAGATACGTTCTGGATTTAGGAAGCGCTCGAAGAGTAAGCCGTGCTCGATTGGATCAAGTCCGGTTATCCCGAGTGCATAGGCAACTAGAGAACCTGCTGCCGATCCACGTCCTGGACCTACGCGAATTCCAACTTTCTTAGCATGCGCAACCAAGTCGGCAACAACTAAGAAGTAGCCAGGAAATCCCATCTTGATCATTACATCAAGTTCATAATTTAAACGGGTGCGATGTTCATCAGTTGCGCGATCGCCAAAGCGATTGACCAAGCCGCGTTCGGCTTCCTTGCGCAACCATGAATCTTCAGTTTCACCTGGTGGAACCGCGAAGGCTGGCATGAGGTTTTCATCCTCGCGCAGCTTTACATTGCAGCGCTCAGCGATAAGTAAGGTGTTATCGCAAGCTTCGGGAAGATCTTTGAAGAGTTCGCGCATTTGTGCAGGCGATTTTAAATAAAACTCATCGTTATCAAATTTGAATCGTTTCGGATCTGCCAGAGTCGTGCCAGATTGCACACAGAGCAGCGCCGCATGTGCAGGTGCATCTTCATGGCGGGTGTAGTGCAAATCGTTAGTGGCAAGTAGCGGAAGCTTTAGTTCGCGACCAAGTTTTATTAGATCTTCTCTAACGCGGGTTTCAATATCAATTCCGTGATCCATGAGCTCAAGGAAGAAATTATGGGCGCCGAAAATATCTCGGTAATCACTAGCAGCGCGCATCGCTTCTTTGTAATTTCCCATTCGTAGGCGCGTTTGAATTTCTCCACCTGGGCAACCTGTCGTGGCAATTAAGCCATCGGCATATTTGGAGAGTAGTTCGCGGTCCATACGCGGCTTGTAGTAATAGCCTTCAAGGGATGCAAGTGATGAGAGTCTAAAGAGATTGGCTAACCCATGATTGTTCTCGGCCAAAATAGTCATGTGGGTATACGCACCACCACCTGAAACATCGTCATCTCCACCATCAGCCCATTGGACTTTCTTCTTATCAAAGCGAGACTCTGGTGCAACGTAGGCTTCGATACCGATAATTGGTTTAACGCCTGCCTTTACCGCCTGCTTATAGAAATCAAAGGCGCCGAAAACATTTCCATGATCGGTCATTGCAATCGCCGGCATCTCTTGGCGAGCAACTTCTTCTACGAGATCGCCGATACGCGCGGCACCGTCGAGCATTGAATATTCAGTATGCACATGCAGGTGCACAAATGAATCTTTACTCGCTTTTGGCTGGGTTTGGTTTTCGGCTGTCACAGTTGCACAAGATTAGTCGTTACGGCAGAACAGCCTCGGATAGCAACGCCAAGCAAGCCTGAAGGTCAGGTGCATAGGGAGCGTTGAGAACCAGTTCTTCGGATGAGACGGGATGTTTAAAGCGAAGTTCGAGCGCGTGTAACCAAGGACGTGACATGGCTAACGATTTACCAAGGACTGGATCTGCGCCGTAAGTTGTATCCCCCACAAGCGGATGATTTAAAGCAGAGAAATGCACGCGAATTTGATGCGTGCGACCAGTCTCTAATTCAACTTTAACCAACGAGACTGAGCGATAGAACTCAATGACTTCGTAGTGAGTGATGCTCTCTTTACCTTCGGCGATAACTGCAAAGCGATGATCTTCTTTGGGATGGCGATCAATTGGTGCATCAATAGTTCCGGATACGGGATCCATATGTCCTTGTACCAGTGCGTGATAAGTCTTTTCGACTTCGTGGTTTCGGAATGCTTCTTTCAACCGAGTGTATGCAATATCGGTTTTAGCAACGATCATTAACCCGCTCGTGCCAACATCTAAGCGATGAACAATTCCTGCTCGTTCGGCAGGACCTGATGTAGAAATTGTGTAACCGGCAGCCATCAACGCGCCGACAACTGTAGGCCCCATCCATCCTGGACTTGGATGCGCGGCGCAACCAACTGGCTTATCAACTACGACAATATGTTCGTCATCGTAAACAACGCGCAGGCCATCAAGTGGAGTAAGTGGGATTGGATCTTGATTAAGAGGTTCTGGCATCAAGACATCGATAACCTGTCCGCTAGTCACGCGCTCGGACTTAGCCATTGCACGACCAGAAGTTGTAATGTCACCATCTTCGAGAAGTTTTACGATGGCGGTGCGTGAAAGCCCAAGGACTCGGGTTAGGGCGCTATCAATTCGCTCGCCCGCAACTCCTTCAGGAACGCTTAATGTGCGCGCTTCGCGGGACATTTACGCCTCCTCAGAACTCTCTTTTTTCTCGCCAACGGCTGGTTCTATCGGAGAAATATTCTTAATGGATAGAACCACAGCGATCACTGTTGCAACCACAATAGCGGAATCGGCGATATTAAATACCGGCCAATTTGGTATCTCAATCCAGTCGATTACATGGCCGGTGAAGAAGCCTGGTTCGCGAAATATGCGATCAGATAAATTGCCTAAAATTCCGCCAAGAGCTAATCCGATAACAATTGCCCAACCCTTTGAGGTGATCTTGGGCGCGTAATAAGCGATCGCCGCTACGACGCAGCAGGCAAATATTGAAAGGATAAGAGTTGCACCTGTGGCAAAACTAAATGCTGCGCCAGAGTTTTTTATCAAGGTTAATTGCAGAAATGAGCCAATTAACTTGATCGGATCGCGGTGATCTAGGTTAGCGATCGCCCATGTCTTTGTGGCGAAATCAATTATCCAAATAACCCAAGCAATGAAATAGAGGCGTACAACTAAACCAAACTTAGGTTGAGACTTTGGGCGCACTTTAGCGCCGCTCTTCCTTCTGCTTACAGATCATGCAGAGGGTTGCGCGTGGAAATACTTGCAGGCGGGCTTTACCGATTGGGCTGCCGCACTCTTCGCAATTTCCATAAGTTTTATTGTCGATGCGATCTAGGGCGCGCTCAGTCTGCAAGACCATATCGCGCGCGTTAATGACAAGTGACATCTCGTGTTCGCGTTCAAAAGTCTTGGTTCCTGAATCTGCTTGATCATCTCCTGCGCCTTCACCGGATTCTGAAATCAACTCATCCATTTCGGCTTCAACTTCTGCAAGTTCGCGACGCAGACGTTCCAGGTCGGCAGCAATTTCATTGCGAACCGCTTTTAACTCTGCAGCTGACCAAGGGGCTTCACCTTCGCTGGCAGTTACCGGAGTTGGTGCTGCTTTGATTGGCTTAAGCGGCGCAACTTTCTTTCCACTCTTTACTGGGCGAGGAGGAGGGGGCATTACTAGACGGCGCTCTTCAATTACTGGTGCAGCAACTGGCGCTACAACTGTTGCAACGCTAACCGTCTGAGATTTTTCATCAACGGTAAGAGTTGTCTTTCCAGCTTTAGATGGGAAAGGTCGAGCTGGCGCTTTCTTTATAGCGGCCTTCTTTGCCAGAGCTTTTTTAACAGGAGCTTTTTTAGCAGGTGCCTTCTTCGCAACTTTCTTGACTGCTGATTTCTTTACTGCAGTTTTCTTGGCTGGAGATTTTTTCGCCGGAGCTTTCTTAGCAGGCACCTTTTTTGGCTGGGCCGCCTTCTTTACTGGCTTCTTCACGGTCTTCTTTTTTGCTGGCACGCCGCGCACCTTATGCCCTTTTCCACGCGCCTCCAACTCTGCCACTCATAGCCCGCATAAATTCTTGAACAGTTCTCAGCAAGGCGGGCGTTAGACTCGCCTCCTTATGAGTTCTCCAAAGATGCGCCCGATTCCCGCTGCGATCGATCTCCCAGGTATGGAGCGTTCGATCCTAGATTTCTGGCGTACCAATTCGATTTTTGAGGCGAGCACTCAAGCAAGAGAAGGTGCTCAACCTTGGACATTCTATGAAGGTCCTCCGACTGCCAATGGAATGCCAGGCACGCACCACATCGAAGCGCGCGTATTTAAGGATGTCTTCCCTCGTTACCAGACGATGAAGGGTAAGTATGTAACTCGCAAAGCCGGTTGGGATTGCCATGGCCTACCTGTAGAAATTGCAGTTGAAAAAGAGTTAGGTTTTTCAGGAAAAGGCGATATTGAAAAATATGGAATCGCCGCATTCAATGACAAGTGCCGCGAATCTGTAACTCGCCACGTTGATGCATTTACAACCATGACTAACCGCATGGGTTTCTGGGTTGATTTTGATCAGGCATATTGGACGATGGCTCCTGAATATGTCGAAAGCGTTTGGTGGAGCTTGAAAGAGATCTGGAAGAAAGGTCTCCTTGTTCAAGATCACCGCGTTGCTCCTTATTGCCCGCGATGTGGAACCGGGCTTTCCGATCACGAATTAGCACAAGGTTACGAGACAGTTACCGATCCATCGGTCTATGTTCGCTTTCCGGTTACATCTGGCGAGTTAGCCGATCTCGGTGCTGCGCTCCTGGTTTGGACCACTACCCCTTGGACATTAGTTTCTAATACCGCTGTTGCAGTTCATCCAGATGTTGATTATGCAGTCGTTGAAGTTGTAGTCGAAGAAAACCGTGAAGTCTTGGTTGTTGCGGAAGCGCTTCTTAGCGCACTATCCGGCGAAGTAAAGGTTCTAAAGGTCATTAAGGGTAAAGATCTAGAACGCGTTACATATAAGCGTCCCCTTGATTTGATTGAGATCCCAGATTCACACTTCATAGTTCTGGCTACCTATGTAACTACCGAAGATGGAACTGGATTAGTTCACCAATCCCCTGCTTTTGGCGCCGACGATTTAGCGGTCTGCCGCGGTTATGGCTTGCCAGTTGTAAATCCGATCGCACCAGATGGAAAGTTTTTGGCGGATGTTCCACTAGTTGGTGGGGTCTTCTTTAAGGAAGCCGATAAGACTTTGGTTAAGGAACTTAAGTCACGTGGCGTTCTTTATAAGCACCAACCGTTTGAGCACCCATACCCACATTGCTGGCGCTGTCACACCGCACTTATTTATTACGCGCAACCATCTTGGTATATCCGTACTACCTCAATTAAAGATGAGTTGATCCGCGAGAACGCCAAGACTGATTGGCATCCCGAGACAATCAAGACTGGTCGCTACGGTGATTGGCTCAATAACAATATTGACTGGGCGCTATCGCGAAATCGTTTCTGGGGTACTCCGCTTCCGATCTGGCGTTGTGAAGATAAGCATGAAGTCTGTGTTGATTCGCTAGCTGAACTCGGCGCGCTAGCCGGGCAAGAACTTTCCAACCTGGATCCACATCGCCCATTTGTTGATGACATCACCTTCCCTTGCGCGCAATGTTCCAAGGTAATGAATCGCGTACCTGAAGTAATTGATTGTTGGTATGACTCCGGCGCTATGCCATTTGCGCAGTGGGGCTATCCGCATAAGGCTGGTTCAGTTGAAAAATTCAAGGCTGCTTATCCTGCTGACTTTATCTGTGAGGCTATTGATCAAACGCGCGGCTGGTTCTACACGCTAATGACTATTGGAACCTTGGTCTTTGATCAAAGTTCTTATAAGAGCGTGCTATGCCTCGGCCATATTCTTGACAAAGATGGTCGCAAGATGAGCAAGCATCTCGGCAATGTTCTTGAGCCAATTTCACTAATGGATCAACACGGCGCCGATGCTGTGCGTTGGTACATGTTGGCGGCAGGTTCTCCATGGTCTGCGCGCCGCGTGGGCCACGATGCGATTAGCGATGTTGTACGTAAAACTTTGCTTACTTATTGGAACACAATCTCATTCCACACTCTCTATGCCGAAGCATCTGGTTTTGAGCTAAGCCAATCACCTGCGCTCAAGGATCGCTCGATGATGGATAAGTGGATCATCAGCGAGTTAAATGTCCTTGTTCAAGAAGTTGATAACTCTTATTCTGAATTTGATTCTCAAAATGCAGGCAAGGCACTCGCCAGATTTATCGATGATCTCTCCAATTGGTATGTGCGCCGTTCTCGTCGCCGTTTCTGGGATGGCGACGCCGCTGCCTTAGCAACGCTTCACGAATGCCTTTTAACTCTGACTCAACTACTTGCGCCGATGGTTCCATTTATCTCTGAGCATGTTTGGCAAGAATTGGTCAAGGTCGCAGATCCAGCTGCTGCAGCTTCCGTGCACTTAACGGATTTCCCTATCGCTGATACATCTATAATCAACTTAGATTTAAATACGCAGGTTGCGATGACTCGTCGCGTTGTAGAACTAGGTCGCTCTGCTCGCGCTGAATCGGCGATCAAGATCCGCCAACCACTTCAACGTGCGCTTATCTCAGCAACTGGTTGGTCAACGCTGCCAAATGACATGAAGGAACAGATCGCAGATGAGTTAAATGTGATTGATCTGGCCGATATCGCAGATGCCGATGGAGATCTAGTTGATATCTCAGTCAAAGCCAACTTTAAATCTCTCGGAGCCAAATTCGGTAAAGAGGTTCAAGATATTGCCAAGGCGATTGCTGCTACAGATGTCACCGAATTAGTTAAAGGTCTTCGTAAGACAGGCAGCGCCAAGGTTGGTACTTGGGAGATAGATCTTGCCGATCTAGTTGTTACCGAAGTTCCAAAATCTGGCTGGATGGTGGCAAGCCATGATGGCGAGTCTGTTGCCCTTGATCTAGCGCTAACACCTAAGTTAATTGAAGCCGGAAACGTGCGTGAAGTAATCCGCTTTATCCAAGAGCGTCGCAAGAGCGATGGTTTTGAAATCTCTGACCGAATTTCAGTTCGCTGGAATGCAGAACAATCAGTTGTTTCGGCGATTACCAGCGCCCAAGATCATATTAGCGATGAGGTATTGGCCCTTGAATTCGTACGCGATGAATCAATTGCAACAAGTGATAATGATCTGGGAATAGAAGTAGTACTTAAGAAAGCCTAAATAGCCTAAAAGGTTTTGTAGGTTAAATTAAAGTACGACAACGATGATGCTCTTGGCCAGGCTAATGCCGATCAAAAGCACGATAAATGAGAGATCGATTGCTACTCCACCTAAGCGCAGTGGAGGCACGAAACGACCAACAAACTTCATTGGTGGATCGGTAATCGAATAAATCAATTCAAAGAATGCGATCAAGAAAGATTTAGGTCGCCAATTTGGTGCAAAGATTCTGGCGTAATCAACGATTAAGCGAATGAAAAGCGCATACTTGAAGAGATCAAGCAGCGTTAGCAGGAGTGAAGTAATCATTAACCGAAAGGGAAGTTTCTTAGATCAACTCTGGTTAAAGAAACTCGCTTGAGCCGCTGCGGTCTTATCTTCGCTGCTGACATTTACATTTGCAGGCGAGAGAAGAAAGACTTTGTGGCTGACGCGTTCGATGCGGCCGTGTAGACCAAATACAAGACCACTTGCAAAGTCAACTAGACGCTTACGTTCGCTCTCTTCCATGTCATCGAGATTGATGATGACAGGATTTCCTTCGCGGTAGTGCTCGCCCATTTTGCGCGCTTCAGAGTAAGAGCGTGGTTGCAAAGTAACGATGTGGTAATTCGATTCTTGAACAGGAGCAACTGCGACAGTTGAACCAACGACTGTGACGCCGGCGCGGTCGCGAGATGGACGAGCGATCTCACGAGCAGGGCGTTCGGTGTTGCGAACTGGAGTTGCTTCTTGTTGTTGAGCTTCTTCATCGGTATCTACCAAACCGAGGTAGCCCATCATTTTATTGAGTGCAGACATAGGTAAAGGTTAGGGGTGATAGGTCCGCGAACCGAGGATTTCGCTACCTACCCTTATATGTGTCGCACCGTGGGCGATCGCAATTTCGAAGTCTGAACTCATGCCAGCCGATAGTGATTTTGCGCTTGGGAATTTGCTGATAAATCGTTGGTGAATTTGCGCGATTTCGGCAAAAGCTTGTTGATGTTCGTACTCAACTGGCGGAACGCACATAAGGCCGTTGAGTTCGAGCCCTGAACTTGCAGCGACCGCATCTGCTAGCCCGCCCAACTCTTGCTCTAAAACTCCCCCTCTATCAGGTGCGCCATCTAGTGAGAGTTGAATAAAGACGTCAATTTTTTTGCCAGTTTCGTCGCAGATGCGGTTTAACTTTTCGATATGACTTATCTGATCAAGTGAATGGATCACATTGGCCCAAGATGCGATCTCACGTAACTTACGGCTCTGTACTTGTCCTTGGTAATGCCAGATTCCGGGCACCTCTAAGGATTTAACTGAACCTTCTTCAGTTCGATTCTCGCCAAAATTACTCTGACCGAGATCGCGAAGTATTGCGACATCGGATACTGGATAAGTTTTCGTGACTGCGATCAAAGTTATTTCGGAAATATCGCGTCCGGCTAACTGGGCAGCGCTAGCAATGCGCGAATTCACATCCTGTAAGGAATTGCTCAAAAACTCGCGGCGCTCTGTCATAGCCACACCAACCCTACTTGGCGCCCCGTGGCTCCATCTCTCCGATAAGAGTAGAGATCATTGTGTTCCAAGGTGCAGCGACTTTGGTTATCAATCTCTGCAATTCCCAATTTTCGTAGATCTGAGATGAGCGCGGTAACGAGATCAAGAGATGGGGTATTTGCTGCTGTATGGCTGGCGCTCTCGGGATGGCTTGCAGTTACTTCGCTAAAGATTTCAGGTGATACTTCATAGCACTTGCCGCAAATGGCAGGTCCGATAATTGCAGAAATTTGCTCATCAGAAATTTCGCGCATGACATCAATTGCTTTCTCGGCTACACGATTTATCAAACCTTTACGACCAACATGGACTGCCGCTACTGCGCCTTTCGATTGCAGCAAAAGTGGAATGCAATCTGCAACCATCACCGCAAGTGTTATTCCCGGGATGCCGGTAACTAAAGCATCCGCAGTCGGATATTCGTCGGTGACTTCTTCAATGATCGCTACGCGATTTCCATGAACCTGGCTCATATATTGAGTCGGTCCAAACTTTGCAGAAATCAATGCGCGATTAGCGGAAACTAATTCAGGGCTATCACCAACGTGGTCACCCAAATTTAGGGATGCGAATTGGCTAGAACTTGCACCGCCTAGGCGATCTGTGAAGAAGGTTCCCATGGTTAGCTCACTCGCTTCTGGAGTGGAGCTAATTACTTCATAAAGTCAGGAACGTCGATCTCATCTTCAGCAACAAGATCTTCAAAGGTAACGCGCTTACGAGGTGCGCTGCTATCGAGATCTAGTGCTACTGAAATTGGATCATTACTCGGAATTGGATCTGCGATACCTGAAAGGCTCGCCTTATCAATTACCGGAACGGAAACCTTCTTTGGTTCTCCGCCATCAAAGCCCGCTGCGATAACGGTGATGCGAACTTCATCGCCCAGAGCGTCATCAATAGTTGTACCGAAGATTATGCGGGCATTGGGATGTGCTGCTGCTTGAACGAGTTCGCAAGCTTCATTGATTTCAAAGAGACCTAGATCTGATCCACCAGCAACAGAAAGGAGAACTCCCATCGCACCGTCAATAGATGCTTCAAGTAGTGGACTTGAGATCGCGAGCTCTGCAGCACGTGATGCTCGGTTTTCTCCGCGCGCTGATCCGATTCCCATAAGGGCCGAACCGGCATCTGTCATAACTGTCTTCACATCTGCAAAGTCAAGGTTGATAAGACCTGGTTGTGTGATGATTTCGGTAATTCCTTGAACGCCGGAAAGCAGAACTTGATCGGCGCTCTTAAATGCATCGACTGCAGTTATGTTGCGATCTGAAATTGCAAGTAAGCGATCATTTGGAATAACAATCAAGGTATCTACTTCTGCACGTAGTAGTTCGATTCCTTCATCTGCTTGTGATGAGCGAATCTTTCCTTCGAATGAGAATGGGCGGGTAACAACACCGATCGTTAACGCACCTAAATCGCGCGCAATCTTTGCAACGATTGGTGCGCCACCTGTACCGGTGCCACCACCTTCTCCTGCAGTAACGAAGACCATATCTGCGCCACGTAAAATTTCTTCAATATCTTCTGTGTGATCGATCGCTGCTTGACGTCCTTTTTCAGGAGCAGCGCCTGCACCAAGACCCTTAGTTGATGCGCGACCAATATCTAGTTTCACATCAGCATCACTCATCAATAAATGTTGTGCATCAGTGTTAATTGCAATGAACTCAACGCCCTTTAAACCAACATCAATCATGCGATTGATTGCATTGACTCCACCGCCACCAATACCAACAACTTTGATGACAGCTAAATAATTCTGTGGTGCAGCCACAATATCCCCCTTTAGAACTGTAAACCTCAACTTGAGAATTACATTTCTACTCTCTGTAATAAGGGCAACGTAAGGCGTTAAGCAAGCGAAAGCAAAGACCGACTCAAAGAATTTTTTAATTGTTTAGAGATATTAAATCGAGTAAATATCTAAAAGATTTTGAAGTTTTATTCTCTTAAATTCATTTAACTATCGGGGCATGGGGCGCACTGACATCGATCATCCTTAAATTCTGATTCTCTTCTCGCTTTAGAAGCGCTTCGATTACCTGAACTTTCAGATCTGACTCCTCGCCATCTCCCCAAATAATTCGCAGATCTTGACCTTGAAACTTGCCGTAAATCAAGAAGTTATTGGTTCGGGCAGCGCTCATACGATCGATATTTTTGCTGAAGCTTTCAGGGAGTGCGGTAAAGACTTTGATCGCCGCTAATCCACCATCAACTGATTTTGCACTTACCTTTGGAAGTCCATCTGCAATATCGGCTGGAGTTGCGAAGGTCTTTCCTGAAGAGTCAAGTACTACTTGAGGTTTACCCGGTTCGCTATAAAGAGCGATTGGCGTTCTTGTTGTTATAGATATTGAAACCTTTCCAGAGATCCAATTTCTAGATACCTGCGAACTTTCAACCCAATCAAATGAGCGAAGGCGATTAGAGAGAGCCCGCGGATCGACTCTGGCCAACTTATCCCCTTGCGCAATATCTAAGGAGCGAGAGATCGCTAACTGGCTCTCTTTAGTTGGTGCACCTGTTATCTCAACGCTTCTGACTGAAAGAAGTGGAGACCAACCTAGAAGATAAGAACCCGCGCCAAAGATCAGAATAAAAGCGACGATAGCGCGTGCTGTTTTTGAATTAACCTTCATATTTATCTTCGCAATGCTTTAAGCCGGTGAATTAAAGCGGCGAGATAACCCGTCACAGATAATGGGCGCCAGAGAGTTCACATCTCCTGCGCCAAGTGTCAGGATGACATCCCCTGGTTTTGCGTTATCGATAATCCAATCAGATGCCTCGATAAAGTTTGGAATAAACCGGCCGCGCTGCATCGCCTTAGCAATCTGTTCAGCACTTACCCCTGGAATTGGTTTTTCGGATGCGGCATATATTTCAAGGAGTATTACCTCATCAGCAATATCTAAAGCAGTTGAAAACTCTGTCATAAAGGCTTGGGTGCGTGAATAACGGTGCGGTTGAAAAATCGCAAGAACTCTTCCATCGCCGGCATAGCGCTTTGCCGCATTTAGAGTCACGGTAATTTCAGTCGGGTGGTGTCCATAATCATCAATTACCCGAATTCCATGAACTGTTCCCTTTAATTCAAAGCGACGTCCTGCGCCATGGAAACTTGCTAAACCTGCAAGTAGTTCGGCAGCTGGAGCGCCTAGCGCTAAGCCCATCGCAAGCGCTGCGCCGGCATTTAAAACGTTGTGTAAACCAGGAACCTGTAGGGAGAGAGTTCCGATTAGTCGCCCTTTCCAGAGCGC
Source organism: Actinomycetota bacterium (assembly GCA_041158325.1). Lineage (GTDB taxonomy): Bacteria > Actinomycetota > Actinomycetes > Nanopelagicales > Nanopelagicaceae > Planktophila. The sequence continues at coordinate 12,573 of JBEBBQ010000052.1, forward strand.
TCTCGCAGTTGATCCCATCGCTAATAGATTGATTGAATCGATATAGAGGTCGCTTCCCTCGGTAGTTCCATATGAAATAACCGTTAAATCTGAGCGTAGTTTCGACCCGCTCTCCAAGGCGGCCGATCCCGCATCATCTGCGCAATAAACCAGAATGCCATCTTGGCTAATTGTTGCAGCGAACGAATTGAAGGCGTTGGTTACATCTTCTGGCTTAGCGAAAAAGTCCACGTGATCATGTTCAATATTTGTAACTATCGCAGCCTTGGGGTGATATTCAACAAAGGATCCATCAGATTCATCGGCTTCTGCGACAAAGAGATCTCCTGTGCCTTTGTGCGCATTCGATCCAGATGAGGTAAGTGTGCCGCCAATCGCAAATGAAGGATCTAATCCACATGATTGCAGAGCAACAGTTAACATCGATGAGGTTGTGGTTTTGCCATGTGTTCCGGCTACAGCGATGCTGCGATCTTGCGACATTAAAGTAGCTAACGCCTGCGCACGTGTGAGCAAAGGAATTTGCAGCTCTTTGGCGCGATTCAATTCAACGTTGCTGGCGCCGATAGCTGTTGAGTAAACAATGAAATCTGCGCCATCTACTTGGTCCGCTTTATGCTCTGGCCAAACTTGCGCGCCAAGTGCCTGCAACGCGCTCAATACCGTTGAATCTTTAGCATCAGAACCGCTGACGGTGATTCCACGTGAAAGTGCGATGCGGGCTAGCCCGCTCATTCCGGCGCCACCAATTCCTATGAAGTGAAGACGTTTGCCTGACCACTGAGAAAGATCTTTGACCATTACTTAGCCTTCGCTTTCAAGGCTTCTTCCATCAAAGCCACGATCTTTTCGCTGGCGAGCAAATCAGATGGATTCCCCGCAGCGCTTGCGCTGTCGCTATTTCTGAGTAACCGATCTAAATGTTTTTCGATCCATTGCGGAGTGAAATCATTTTGATCAAGGATTTCGCCACGTGATTGTTTGGTAACTAATCGCGCATTAACTTTCTGTTCGCCATTTCCAATCGGAAGTGGAATAAAAAGTGCATACTTGCCGAGCGCGTTTACCTCGGAGCAGGTGACTGCGCCGCTGCGTGCGATTATCAAATCAGCGGCAAGGTATAAGCCAGCCATATCATCGATATATGAGACCGGCTTGTAATTTGGCCCGGCTTTAGGAAGTTGATTTGATTTGCCAACTGCGTGCACTAATTGTGCGCCTGCCTTTTTAAAGATGGGCAAAGACTCCGCTATTACTTGATTTAACTTAACTGAGCCCTGGGAGCCAAAGAAAATTGCGATAACTGGTTCGCTAGCGTTGATGCCTAGCGCACCCTTTGCCTTGGCGCGCGCGGATTCCCAATCGCTGCAACTCTTTTGCAGTGCCTTAGCTACGTCAGCGCGCAGAGGTAATCCGGTTATCAGCGCCTTACTCAACTTTCCAGATCTAACCGGCTGAGCAACTGCGAGATAGTTTGTGAATAGCGCACCAAGACGATTTGCTAAACCAGGCTTGGCATTTGCTTCATGTATCACAATTGGAATAGATAAGGAGCGAGCTGCCAAATAAGCAGGCCCAGAAACATATCCCCCAAAACCAATTAAGAGATCGGCACCTTTAAGTTCGGCGCGGGCTTCGAGAAATGCTTGAGTTAAGGTCGTAGGTGCAACAAAGAGTGAGAGTGTGATCTTGCGAGGAATAACGACTTTAGAGATATGCGAGAGTTGAAATCCAGCGGCAGGAACTAGTTGGTTTTCAAGTCCTGATTTAGTTCCTAGAAATTCAATTTGATCGTTCGGACGGCTAGCGCGCCAAGTGCGAGCCACCGCTAGCGCAGGTTCGACATGGCCAGCTGTTCCACCGCCTGCAAAAACTATCTTCATGATGTGCGTAATCTACGCCGTTCTATCGCCCTCTGGAGTTCATTAGATACTTCTGGGTCGCGAAGTGCGCTGCCAAATATGTAACCCAGTCCGATATAGAGAGAAATTAACGCTGAGCCTCCATAAGAAACAAATGGAAGCGTTACGCCAACAACTGGGAGCACGCTTGTAGCTGAACCAATATTTAGAACAGTCTGTACCGCGATCCAGCAGCCGATTCCAGAGCCAACATATCGAGACATCGGATCCTTACAACGAAGCGCGATTTTAAATATTGAAAATATCAGCGCTGCAAGTAAAGCCAGAACTGCGAGCGTGCCCAGCAATCCGAGTTCTTCACCAATTACCGCAAAGATAAAGTCGGTATGTGCTTCTGCAAGGTTTCCCCATTTTTGGCGACTGCCTCCTAAGCCAACACCAAAAATTCCACCTGATGCTAATCCGAGCAAACTATGCGCTGGTTGCCAACCTGCGTTTTTATATTGATCTGCTGCGAATGGATCAAGTACTACAAGAAATCGAGCTGCACGATAACCGGCGGTTGCAATCAGCGCAGCCAAGACAACTGCTCCAGCAGCAACCAGTGAGCCGAGTAAGCGAAGTTCTACACCTGATACAAAGAGCAGACCGCCGAGTATCGCTGCAACCACGCATGCCGTACCAAGATCGCGACCCAACAAGATCATAAAGATGACGACCATAAACCCTGGCGCGATTAGGGCAAAGACGTTGATCCGCGTCTTTCCATTCTTCTCTTGATTTGCCAACAAATAACTAGCCCAGAGAATTATGAGGAACTTAGCAATCTCACTTGGCTGCACATCAACAAATGGCAGTGCGATCCAGTTGGTGTTTCCATTAACTGTCTTACCAACGCCCGGAATCTGTAGTACAGCAAGAATTGCAACTGAAATAAGTAAGCCAAATCTTGCTAATAGTCGCCACTGGGCTAGCGATCGTTGTGAGAGAAAGATTGCCAAAGGAATAGATAGCGCAAAGAAGAAGCCTTGCCGCAGAACGATCGCAACTGCATTGCCGCGAGTATCTAGTGAGTGGATTGAGGAGGCCGAGAAGACCATTACTAAACCAATTACCGAGAGCGCTAACGCACTGCCAATCAAAACATAGAAATTGTTTACTGGCTTTGCAAAGAACTTGGCCGGGGCGCTCATTGGACTACTTTCTTAACCGCTGCTGCAAACCTATCTCCGCGATCGGAGTAGGAGATGAATTGATCCATTGATGCGCAAGCAGGGGCGAGTAAAACTCGGTCCCCTTCTTTAGTTCGTTCGGCGGCAGCCTTAACAACAGCCTCCATCAGTGAATTATCTGCTCCGCCTCGCTGATATGTGCTTGGCGCATCGACATATACGATTTCAATTTCTGGTGCTTGCGAACGCAGTTCATTAGCAATTAGCTCGCGATCGGTACCAATAAGAATTGCCACTTTAATTCGTGATTTGCACTTAGCGATAAGTTCGCGCATCTCAGAACCTTTAGCTAAACCGCCTGCGATCCAGATTGAAGATAGCGAAGAGTTGAGCGATGCAGCAGTCGCGTGAGGGTTCGTCGCCTTTGAATCATTTACCCAAGAGACTCCATTTATATTTGCTACCTCTTCGATGCGATGTCTACCTAGTGAAAAATCTTGAAGCGCGGTGCGAACTGCTTCAGGCGCTACTCCTAAAGCGCGAACCAAGCCGGCGGCCGCTAAAGCATTGGCCACGTTATGCGGAACCGTCGGCTTAACATCAACAATCTCGGCAAGCATCGCAGCTTCCTGCGGATCGCTAACAAATGCGCGATCTACCAATAGATCTTCAACGATTCCAATCTCACCTGGTGCGGGGGTATCGAGCGAGAAGAAGACTTTGCGCCCTTGCCAATGCGCTGCTTGATTTACAACTTCGAGATCAGCCGAGTTAAAGATTCCGGTAGAAGTGCGATCGAGAATTGAACCTTTAACGCGCGCGTACTCAGCGAAACTGCCGTGCCAATCAAGATGATCCTCAGCGATATTTAAAATTGCTGCTGCCACAAAACTTGCTTCCTTTAACCAGTGAAGCTGGAAAGATGAGAGTTCAAGTACGAGTACTTCGTATTTCTCGCTGCTCTCTACGCTTTCAATCACCGTGGTGCCAACATTTCCGCAAGCGATCGCAGAAACTCCACCTGCGCGTAGCATCGCAGCTGCCATTTCGACCGTTGTTGTCTTTCCGTTAGTTCCAGTTAAGGCAATCCACTTTTGTCCCGGAACTAGTTCTGCCCGAAAGGACCAAGCCAAATCAATCTCATTCAATAGCCGGATCCCGACTGCTTGCGCTTTAACAATTAGCGGGTGGGTCTCTTTCCAACCTGGAGAAATGACTAGAAAAGAGAAATCCTCAACTGATATTTGATTTGTCTTAGAAACGGTAAAACCATCTACTGATTCGACCTGATCATCTGCAAAGAGAATTGATCCGCCTTTAGCGCTGAGTGATCTGGCAACAGCTATTCCAGTTACTCCGGCGCCGAGGATTAAAACCTTTTCTCCAGATAAGTTAAGAGCCATTTCTGTTCAGCCTTATGCCGTAACCCATTGCGCATAGAAGAGCCCCAAGCCAGCAGCAACGCATAGGCCCGCGATGATCCAGAAGCGAAGCACAATTGTTACTTCGCCCCAACCCATTAACTCAAAGTGATGTTGCAATGGAGCCATCTTAAAGATGCGCTTTCCACCTGTGATTTTAAAGTAAGCAACTTGCAGAATTACGGATGCGCTAATGATTACAAACAAGCCACCAAGTGGGATTAATAGCAGTTCAATTCGCAGGGTTGTAGCGATTCCAGCCAAGGCGCCTCCAAGAGCCAGCGAACCGGTATCTCCCATAAATATTTTTGCTGGTGAAGCATTCCACCAGAGAAAACCTGCACATGCCCCAGCCATTGCTGCAGACAAGACCGCAATATCTAGTGGATCTCGGACTAAATAACAGTTGGCTCCAGGTGAGACAGCGCAGCTCTGACCAAATTCCCAAACACCGATCAAAATAAAGGCGATGAAAGTCATTACCGCGGCGCCGGTAGCTAAACCATCTAAACCATCTGTGAGATTAACGCCGTTACTTGTTGCTGTAACCATGATTACCACCCAGATAACGACCAAGGTAGTTCCTAAGGTAATTGAAGTGTCGCGAACGGTAGATAAATTCTGCGAAATTGGAGTTAACCCATCGCGATCCGGGAAAAGAGTTCCTAGATAAGCAAAGGTTGCAGCAACGACAATCTGTCCAAAAATCTTCTGCTTGGCATTTAAGCCAAGTGACTTCTGGCGAGAAACTTTTAACCAATCATCTAGGAAACCAACAAATCCGAGACCAAACATCAGACCTAGGACTAAGAGCGCTGATGTAGTAACTGCATTTCGGGAAATCGCGTGAGCAATAAAATATCCGAGGGCAGATGCGAAGATAATGATGATGCCGCCCATAGTTGGCGTCCCGCGCTTAGTGTGGTGTGAAGAAGGGCCGTCATCTCGAATAATTTGACCGTATCCGCGGCGCGCAAGTATGCGAATTAATCCGGGAGTTCCGAAGAGAGATAAAAATAAAGCGATCGAACCAGCGATCAGAATTTCTCTCATCTAACTCTCTCCCCCGATTTCACGGCTATTCCAATTTCTAGCAATTAGTTCTGCTACTTCCTCAAACTTTTCAGCCCTAGATGCTTTCACTAGAACTACATCTCCCTGACTCATCTGAGTTACTAAATCCGCTGCCAACTCCTTAGAGTCAAATAAATGCACCGTAATGGCGCCAGAGCCGCTTATCTGAGCGGCATACTCTGGGGCGCCGACGCAGACGAGATGATCAATTCCTAACTCTGAGGCAAGGGTGCCAAGTCGTGAATGGTGTTGCAGTGATGACGCGCCGAGTTCATGCATCTTTCCCAAGAAAGCCCATGATTGGCCGCCACGTTCTTGGGCAAAGAGCACCAAAGTACGTAGCGCTGCCTCGGCCGACTCAGGACTTGAATTATAAGAATCATTAATCAGTACTAAGCCATCTAACTCTGAGATCTCCATTCGCCACTTGCTATTTAGTTCGGCGGTAGAAAGAGCACTGGCAATTAGATCGACAGAAATGTTTAAGTTAGTAGCTATCGCAGCCGCGGCAAGTGCGTTCGCTACCTGATGGATTCCAATAATTCTTAAAGCAACCGATGCGCGACCTGCTGGAGTTACTAAATCAAAATGCGGGCGGCCTTCGCGAATTTCAATATCAGTGGCGCGCACATCAGAGCTAGTTGTTTCTCCAAATGTCACTGTTGTTCCATTGTGCAAGGAAGCCATGGCAGGTGTGTACTTATCGTATTGACCAAGTACTGAGATAGCAGAATCTGGTAGCGAGGAGATCATTTCAGATTTAGCTTTAGCGACTAACTCTTCAGAACCAAATTCGCCAACGTGTGCAGTGCCAACTCGGAGAACGACTCCGATATCTGGTGTAGCCATCACGCACAACTTTGCGATGTCGCCAACGTGGCGCGCTCCCATCTCCAAAATGCAGAACCTGGTCTTCTCATCACATTGCAATAAGGTAATTGGAGCACCTAGTTCATTATTGAAGTTTCCGGCTGGGGCTACCGTAGGTGCGACGGTCTCCAAGATCTGGCGTAGTAAATCTTTCGTTGTCGTCTTTCCTTGCGAACCAGTTAGCGCAATTACCTTAAGTTCGGGTAGAGCTAGGCGAACGTGAGCTGCCAGAGAGTTAAGCGCAGTAAGAACATCCTTTACAACTATGCAGCGTTCGGGAACTTCTCTTGTGACAAGAGCGAGGACCGCTCCGTGGGCAAAGGCATCTGAAACAAAGTTATGGCCATCGGTTTTTTCACCAAGTAGAGCGAGAAAGATTGACCCGTCAGTTGCTTGGTTAGAGTTAAAGGCTGGTGCTGCGGTAACGGTGATATCACTGCCGATTAGTTCTCCACCAACAATTTTGGCAATCTCGGATGCCTGTAATGCAATCATTTCAAACCTGCAATCGCTGATACCAGAACTTTACGATCATCGAATTCTAATTTCTTTCCATTGATCTCTTGTCCAATTTCGTGGCCCTTGCCCAAAATCGCAATCGTGTCGCCTTGCGATGCCAGAGATACGGCGTACTCGATCGCGCTCTTGCGATCTTCAATTATTCTCGCTGGCTCTGAAACTTTTAAGTTACCAACCATATCTTTGAGAATTTGGCTTGGATCTTCAGATCGTGGATTATCGCTGGTGAAGATTGCAATATCGCAACCTTGAAGCAGCGCTTGTCCCATTAATGGACGCTTTGTGGCATCTCGATCTCCACCACAGCCAAGCACTGCAATAACTTTTCCGGTTGTAAATTCACGAATTGATTCGAGCACATTAGAGACCGCATCAGGAGTATGCGCATAATCAACAAAGGCCGAGTATTTCTGGCCCACATTTACCTCTTCTAGTCGACCTGCGGCGCCAGATAGCCCCGGAAGCGCAGCTGCAATATCGATTGGATCGACCCCTGATTCGACTGCAATTGCAACAGCCATCAAGAGGTTATCTAAGTTATAGCCGCCGCGAAGTTTGGTTGAAGATTCAATGAGAATTCCACCCGAACCTCGGATTTTAAAGTGAACTTGTTTTCCGAAAGTATCAATTTCAGCAAAGTGCCAATTAGCCTGCGGATTAAATCTAGATAGGGAGATCACCGGAAGTTCAGTTTTATCAGCCAAGAGCGCGCCATATTCAGTATCAATATTGATAACCGCTTGATCTGCAAAGTCATAGGTGAAGAGTCTGGCTTTCGCGGCAAAGTAACTCTCAATATCGCCATGAAAATCTAGATGATCTTGCGTTAAATTTGTAAAACCTACATAAGCAAAATGTGCGCCCTGCATTCGATGTAGAACCATGGCATGGCTCGAGACTTCCATAACTAGATGACGCATATGTCGCTCACGCATTACCGCCGAGAGCGCTTGTAAGTCAGTTGCCTCAGGCGTTGTCCGCGAACTATCAATCGCATCTTTTCCGATACGAGTTTCAATAGTTCCGATTAATCCGCAATCACGACCAACGGCTTCAAATATTTGGTAAATCAGCGTCGAAACGGTGGTCTTTCCATTGGTTCCGGTGATACCAACACTTGCGAGATCTCGCATTGGTTCGTTGTAGAGCAGCGCCGCCACATTGCCGGCAACGCGGCGAGGATCCGCCACAACTAGAACTGGAACTCCTTTAACCTGCTCTGCACCCGCGCTATCGGTTAGAACGGCTACCGCACCTTTACTTATCGCGCTCATCGCAAACTCTGCACCATGGCGATTGGCACCTGGAATCGCTATAAATAGGTCGCCAGGTTCTACATGAGTATCGCTATGGGTTACTCCAGTGATTTCGATATTTGAAAGGTCGGCTTCACTTAATTCATGGGTTGCAGAGACAGCGCCAGCAACTTTCGCTAAATTTAAATTGCTCTGGCTAAATGGGCGCATTATCTGCTCTTTAAGCTCGCCTGGGTGGTTGTCGCTTTTGCACGGCGTTCTTGTTTGCGCAGCTCTGCTTGCGTTAGCGCGATAGGACGAACCTCCGTACCTGTTGGTGCAACATGCTCTGACTGCAATACAAATGTCATAACCTTTTTAAATACTGGGCCACCGAGTGAACCGCCGTAATAAGCACCCTTAGGATCTTGGATTGTCACGCTAATTACATACTTAGGTGCATCTGCGGGAGCAAAGCCAATGAATGAAGCGGTGTATCCGCTATAGCAACCACATTCAGTGTTATAGCGTTCTGCAGTTCCAGTTTTACCGGCAACGCGGTATCCAGGGATTGCCGCACTTGGTGCAGTTCCGTGGCCCGAGACAACTGATTCCATCATCAAACGAACTTGCTGTGCAGTCTTGGCGCTTACAACTCTTTCAGATTTGCGAGCAGCAGCTACCGTAAATTTTCCAGATGGATCACTCGTACCTGCGATAACTGTTGGCGATACCCGCACCCCATCATTTGCAATAGTTGCAAAGATGCTGGTCGCTTGCATCGCAGTAACCGAATATCCCTGACCGAAAGCAACGGTAGGTGCTGTTGTACCTGACCATTCATTAACTGGATGGAAGATTCCTCTAGATTCGCCAGGTAGCCCTGAACCAGTTGAAACACCAATTCCAAATTTAGTTAGGTAATCGTGAAGCTTTTCATTGGAAAGCATTTCGCCAATTTTTATTGTTCCGGTGTTTGAAGATACCGCCAAGATTCCAGCAGTAGTTAAGTGTTGAATCGGATGGCGCTCATGGTCATGGAAAGTATCTCCCCCACGCTTTAGAGAATATGGAACTGATAAGACAGTCTCGGGTGTTACCTTCTTCTCTTCTAGCGCTGCAGCCAAGGTCATGATCTTTCCTGTAGATCCTGGCTCATAAACATCTTGTACTGATGGATTTCGCATCAGTGATTGAGAAACAGTCTTGGTGTTGTTGGGATCAAATGTTGGAGCAGTTGCGTGAGCCAAGATATGGCCCGTCTTTGGATCCATCACGATCACGGTTCCGTTAGATGCGCGAGCCTTAGAGACCGCTTCTTGAATGGCTTGTGCCGCAACCCATTGCACATCACGATCGATAGTTAAACGAACTGTTGTGCCTTTCTTAGCCGCAACAATTTCATTTTGTGATCCAGGGATTTCCGCGCCTAAGCCACGTGCATATGAGTAACGGCCATCAGTTCCAGATATCAACGAGTTCATACTTGATTCCAGGCCGGTAGCACCAATTCCATCTTGGCGAACAAAGCCGACAAGTGAAGAAACCAATGATCCTGATGGATATTCGCGGATGTAGTTACGTTCGGCAAAGAAACCTAAAATTCGTTTATCAAAGTTCTCTTTAGAAAGAGCTGCGTTATGGGCATCAATAGATTCGCTCAAGGTGCGCCATACCGCAGGCTTTGCGCTGCGAAGGACCATTGAATATCGCTTGGTACCAGAGATCGCGCTCTGCACCTGCGCAACTGTCATGCCGAGAATCGGAGCAGAAAAGTTTGCAGTTGCTGCTGCATCGGTAATTAACGTTTGGTCAACGACGATATTTATCGCTGAAACGCTGCGGGCAAATGGGGTGCCATTTATATCTGTGATTTCACCGCGCGCGGCCGGAATGGCACGCGTTGACTCCATCTCATTGGCAGCCTTTGCCCGATAGTCGCTGGCTTGAATCGCTTGGATCTGAATCAGGCGCGCGGCAAAGAGTAGAAAGAAGATCAAAATAAAGACGATAAGAACGCGGATACGAGATGCCGCCAGATTTAAATTACCCACGGGCCACATCTCCATTAGTTACATCGTTATTTACTGCATCTGTAATCGGTGCCAGGTTTAGGAATACTGGAGATTCAGAAGGTCGCATTCCTAGTTCAGCTGCTTTCTTTGCCAGGGCTTCTGGTGACGATGCGCGATCGATCTGGCGATTAATTGCCTCACGTTGGTCAGCGACGATCTTCGCCTCGGCCTTTAACTCTGAGAGAGTAAATGCATCCTGCGCCAGCAAGATATTTAGAATAAGCAACATCAGCAACCCAATACCTGCAATGGCTGATAAGAAAGTCGCGAAGAAGCGATGAGTGGCCTGTGCGCCCTCAGAAACGTTTGGTACTAATTTTAGGAAAACTTCTGCCGACTTTTCAGAGAGCTTCTGGCGAGGGGGGCGTGGGGAGCGAGATGCGATCGTCTGAGTAAGCGCCATTTACGCAGCCAATCTTTCGATCGCCCGTAAACGAACTGATGCAGAACGTGGATTATTTGCTAGCTCTTGATCGGATGGTGTTTCGCCTGATTTAGAAACAAGTGCAAACTTCGCAGCGAACTCAGGTAGATCTACGGGAAGATCACGTGGCGTCTTTGATGTTGAGCGTTCAACAAAAATCTCTTTGACGATGCGGTCTTCAAGTGATTGGAAGGAGAGAACAACCACACGTCCGCCCACCATCAAAAGATCAAGAGCGACAGGCAATGCACGAGTGATGGCACCGAGCTCGTCATTGGCTTCGATGCGAAGGGCTTGGAAGGTGCGCTTTGCTGGATTGCCACCTGTGCGGCGGGTTGCAGCGGGGATACTCTCTTTCACTAAAGTTGCAAGTTCTTGAGTTGAGTTAAGCGGTGCTTTGGCGCGGGCTTTAACAATATTTTCAACAATTCTTGTTGCAAACTTTTCTTCACCATAAGTACGCAAGATCTTTACGAGTGCACCCGGTGCGTAGGTATTAATGATCTCCGATGCTGTAATTCCGCGAGTGCGATCCATACGCATATCAAGTGGTGCATCCTGTGAATATGAAAATCCACGATCTACTTCATCTAATTGAATAGATGAAACGCCAAGATCAAAGAGGATTCCATTAACGCTTTTATAGCCATGGCTAGAAACAACTTCACCGATACGGTCAAAGATTGCATGGTTTGGTTTGAAGCGATCACCGAAACGAGCAAGTCGTGCAGAAGCGCGTTCTAATGCGATTGGATCACGGTCGATACCGATCACTGTAAGTAACGGGAATTTTTCAAGCAGGGCTTCAGTGTGACCGCCCAAACCAAGTGTGCAGTCAACGATAACTGGTGACTGATTTAGAAGAGTTGTTGGAGAGAGTAATTCAATGCAACGATCAAGCATTACTGAAATATGTTGCGTACTTGCATCGTTCATATACTCCCCCTTTTTCTTAACTAGTTATCTCGCAATTACTTTTTTACCTTTAACTTCATCTCTCATCTCTGGTCACCGCCGGCCGACGGATCTAACGAAAGCGACACCGGGGAAGGGGTGTCGCTGCCGGCTTTAGGTCGGCGGTGGCCACAGATGAGAGCGCTATTAAGTTGTTTATTTAGTTTTTAATATTTCTCAGAAGAGACCCGGAAAAATCTCCTCTGAAACCTCGGCAAAGCCCTTTTCACGATCTGTTAAATAAGAGTTCCAAGCTGCGTTATCCCAAATTTCAACGCGAGTATTTGCACCGATAACAACGCAATCTTTTTCAAGTCCTGCATATGTACGAAGTCCGGCAGGAATAGTTACGCGACCTTGGCGATCAGGAATTTCATCGTGTGCGCCGGCAAACATCACGCGCATGTAATCGCGCGCATTCTTTGATGTAACTGGTGCCTGGCGCAGGGTTTCGGTGATCGTTGCAAATTCAGCGGATGGAAAAACGTAGAGACAACGTTCTTGTCCTTTTGTAATTACTAAACCTGCAGAGAGTTCTTCGCGGAATTTTGCGGGAAGGATTAAGCGGCCCTTTTCATCAAGGCGTGGCTCGTGGGTACCGAGAAACATTTTCGCGAACCCCCTTCCCCGAGGACTCTCACAAGCGGTGAAACCCGCTTAATCCCCCACTTTACTCCACTTTCCTCCTTTTTCAACCACCCTCCGCCACCTTTCCCCCACCGCCTCCCCTAGTGGCCCCACTCCGGTGGCCCATTTTTGGACGACAAAAAAGCCCCCGCGTGAGCGAGGGCTTGGGATGAACTGGTTTAGTGGCAGTTAGCCGTTATTGCGCTGATCCCAACGATCTTCAAAGCCTTGGGTAAAGCCCTTTCCAAAGCCTTTGCCGCGTGGGCGTTTAGCAAAAGAGCCTTCGCGAGCGCCTTTCGAAGCTGCCGCCGCGATCGCGTTGGCCAAAATGATTACGCCGACAAGGGCGAAGATAAAGCCGATAACCCCGACGATAGTTACCTGGGCGATTAGCCCGGCAAAGAGGGTGGCAATTCCAACTATGAGGGCGGCTACCCCAATTGCAGCCGCTGGGCCACGACGGCGAGCGCCAGAAAGCGTAGAGACGAGAGCCGGGTCATCAGCCGAGAGCGCCTGCTCCATCTCTGCTAGCAAGCGTAATTCGCGATCGGAAAGTGCCATATACACACAATAGAACAACTTTTATCTAGGTGCTAGTTGGTTAACCAACTAGTCCAGAAGACCTAGCGGTTCTAGTCGGTCTACCGAGTAGCCATAGGAATTGCTAGTCGGTCTCTTCCTCATCGGATTCAGCCTTAATCAGGCGCCCCGGACGCACGCTGCCCCGTCCAAAGCGCGCCTTTGCACGATCAATTGCCCCTTCAGCATCGCGCCAACCCTTTTCACGCGCACCTAATACCAATTGTTCTGGTGAATCTTCCTGCAAGTTCTCAAGAGAGACTCCAACTAAGCGGAGCCGAGCGCGATCGATCTTTAACGCTAAGTAAAGCGCTTTCACAACTTCATAAACCTCATGGGTGCTATCGATAGCAAGTGGCAAAGTCTTTGAACGATTGATCGTTGAGAAATCTGCAAAGCGCACCTTTATGGAAATTGTCTTTGCAAATAAACCTTTCTCGCGAAGTCGTGCGGTGGCCTTCTCGGTCATACGTAAAAACTCTTGCAGGATCTCAATTGGATTATCTAGATCGGTAGAAAAAGTTTCTGCAGCCGAAATTGATTTATCTGGTTCTTCAGGTGTTACATCACGATAGTCGCGCCCCCAGGCAAGTTCATAAAGTGAAGCACCTGCTGCTTCACCGAGTGCGCGAATCAAAGTGCTGCGTGGAGTGTTTGCGATATCGGCAACGGTATGGAGACCAAGTCTTTCCAACTGTTCTGCAGTCTTTGGTCCGACCCCCCAGATCGCACCAACGGGCAGTGGATGCAGGAAAGTTAAGATGCGATCGTTGGTTATCTCGAGCATGCCGTTTGGCTTGCAATGTTGTGATGCCAGCTTGGCGATAAATTTAGAAGGTGCGATTCCAACTGAACAGGTAATGCCTTCTTCTATCTCAACGCGAGCTCTGATCGCAGTTGCAATCTCGCGGCCTGTGCCCAGTAATTTGCGCGCACCTGTGACATCCAAGAAAGCTTCATCCAGAGATATTGGCTCGACTAGCGGAGTAAATGATTCGAAGATCTTCATTACCCGTTCGGAGATTTCTGAGTAGCGATGATGATCTGGTGCGATAAAGATTGCGTTAGGTGCCATCCGTTGGGCTCGACCGACGGGCATTGCCGCTCGGATACCGAATTTACGTGCTGCATAGTTTGCAGATAGAACAACGCCACGCGCGCCGGCGCCAACAACAACTGCTTTGCCGCGAAGCTCTGGATGATCGAGTTCAGCAACAGATGCATAGAAGGCATCCATATCGACGTGCAAGATCGTGGACTCTTGCTCTTTCTCTTGGCTCATATCGCTCTCTCGATTAATTTGCGCGACCACTTTTCATAAGCCTGGCGTAGGTCCCAGGCACCGCTAGCGTTGATCGAGATACCGCGTTCGCCGGTGCGCCTAGTTTTGCCACGGACTAACAATAAGGATGTTGAGTAGAGAGTGGAAGCAAAACCCTCTTGTGCATCAGAGAAGAATGTTGAATCGGTGCAGCCATAACCATCATCGAGAGTTAAGAAGATAACGCGCCGCCCAGAACGCACTGGCGGGGTCTGCATCGCAACCTTTACTCCCGCAACCAAGACATCGCTCTGTGATCGCAGCGTTAGTAGATCTGATGATTTAACTGCGCCGATGGCATTTAGAAATGGCGCATAGAACTCGAGCATATGGTGGGTGATATCCATTCCTAAACG
>JBEBBQ010000053.1:0-3240 GCA_041158325.1 Actinomycetota bacterium
CAATGATCTCGTTTTCAGTTAAAACATTCTTTGGACCACGCGTTAAAAAGACACTGGCGCCAAGGGCTAACAAACGACCTTCTAAACGTTGTGCAATGTCATAAACAATCTCTGCTTCGTCTCTGCCAAATGCGGGATCTAAAACAATTACCTTGTTTGCAAGTGCCGGACCCCGATTACGTTGCTTTGCACTTTCGCGCATCTGAGCAGGCGCCCCACCAGAAACAATCTTTGTTAAACGAATCAGCGCGATAATTGTTGCTGGACCACATTTACCATCAACCTTTATTCCTACTGATTTTTGAAATTCTTTAACGGCAGATTCAGTACGCTCTCCAAAGATGCCATCGACTCGACCGGCGTTAAAACCCATCTCAGTTAGGCGCGCTTGAAGTGCGGCAACATCGTCACCACGCATCATTGGAGAAGGTTGAAGATTTAAAGAACGATCGCCTAACTTCCAGCGAGATTCTTCAAGGGCGCGTTTGGTCTGGTCATTTAATTCACCGGTTACATGCAAACCACGCTCTTGCTGAAAAGAACGAATCTCGTCAGGAGATAGTTCTTTCATGAGAGATCTAAACCAACGAGTTGATTAGATGAAGCCTTCGAGCTCTTTTAGAAGCGCTGGCTTTGGCTTTGCACCAATAATTGTCTTAACAACTTCACCGTTTACGTAAACGTTGAGCATTGGAATTGAAGTTACTCCATATTTAATTGCGATCGCTGATTCTTCATCGGTATTTAGCTTCACGATGGTGAGCTTGTCGCCGTGTTCGGTTGCGATCTCATCAAGGATTGGTCCGACCGCGCGGCAAGGACCACACCACTCAGCCCAGAAATCAACCAGAACTGGCTTGCTGCTCTTTAGAACTACCTCGTCGAAATTGGCTGCGGTTACTTTTCCTGCGCTCATTTGTGGCTCCTATTTAATCGGTTTTAATCTGGTTTTCGTATTTAAATTTAAGTTGTTGTAAGAGTACTAGTGGGAGAGGAATTTTTCAGCGTCTAACGCCGCCTGACATCCTGAACCTGCCGCAGTAATTGCTTGGCGATATGTGAAATCGACAAGATCGCCGCAGGCAAAGACACCCTTCAAGTTGGTGCGCGTTGAGCGACCTTCTACTGAAACATAACCCTCTTCATTTAGCGTTACTTGAGATGTAACAAGTTCACTGCGCGGAATATGCCCGATCGCAACAAATAACCCTGTGAAATCTCGCTTACTTACTTCACCTGTAACAGTATTGCGAAGTTCTAGCGCCTCAACTTTTTCGGCACCAAGTACATCTGTAACTTCGGTATTCCAAAGCATTTCAATCTTTGGATTTGCAAAGGCGCGCTCTGCCATAATTTTTGAGGCGCGAAGTGAATCGCGGCGATGGATCAAAACAACCTTTGAAGCAAACTTTGTTAAGAAAGTTGCTTCTTCAACTGCAGAATCCCCGCCACCAACAACGGCAATTGTTTGATCGCGGAAGAAGAAACCATCGCAAGTGGCGCACCATGAAACTCCGCGACCAGAGAGTCGTTTCTCGTTCTCTAAACCAATTTCTTTATACGCAGATCCCATGGCAAGGATTACCGCTTTAGCTTCAACGGTATTTCCAGAACCATCTTTAATAATTTTGATATCGCCAGATAAATCCATTTCTACAACATCATCGGTAATTAGCTCTGCGCCAAAACGTTTGGCTTGCTTGCGCATACTGTCCATTAGATCTGGACCCATCACGCCATCGACAAAGCCAGGAAAATTTTCTACTTCAGTGGTGTTCATCAAGGCACCACCTGCAGTTACTGAACCTTCGTAGATAACTGGATCTAACTGGGCGCGAGCGGCATAGATAGCAGCGGTATATCCGGCAGGGCCAGAACCAACGATTACGAGATTTCTTACCATGGGCTCAGCGTATCCATTCGAGATTACTTTGCGCGGGCAGCACGGCGCTTACCCAGAAGTGAGATTGCAAACTCTTTCATCGCAGTGATTTCAGTGATTTTTAGGGCATGTGCGACGAGTAAGAACCCGATGCCGCTACCAAGCAGAACAACCAATAGACGGGCTACGCCAATAAGAGGAGCAGCGTCATCGTTCATCCAATTTAAGAAGAAGGCGAGCAGGAAGAAGGGAACCATTGCGATTGCCGAAGCTAGATATAGGCGCGCATGCTGACCTGCAAACTTCGACATTTCGAGTGGACCAGTGTGTTTCTTTAAAAGCGCGATAGTTACAAAGAGACCAAGTATGTAACTAACCGCAAAAGCCACACCTAAACCAATTGTTACAAACTCACTCTTTAGCGTTGCCAAGAAAACATAAGAAAGCACCGATGAAATTATGTTTATGATCAAGATAGATACAACCTGGGTCTTGGTATCTTCAAATGCGTTAAAACCACGGATTAGAACTAAGTTAATTGAGAATGCAACCAAACCTAAACTCAGCGCAGATAAAACATAACCGATGTAACGAGAGTCATCGAGTGAGATTCCAAAATAAAGAACTTCGGTCATAAGTGAACCAAAGAGCAGTAATGCAACAGAACTTGGAACGGTAACAACGCCACACATGCGGATAGCGCGGATCAACTGCTTCTTAACTTCTTCTACATTCTTATCAATAGCTAACTTAGATAGATGTGGAAGGAGCGCGGTAACTATAGAAATTGTGACGATTGAATACGGCAACAACATAATGTAGTAAGCGCTGGTAAATGGCGTGAAACCAACGCCAGTTGTTATTCCGGCTTGAGCGCTGCGCACTGCTGCGCTGGTAGCGACATTTACTGTAATTAAATAGCCAAGCTGAGAAATCAAAACGTAGACCAAGGTCCAACCAGCTAGTGAGAAAGATTTACCGAGTCCAGTAACACCGAAAATTAAGCGCAGACGTATTCCAGATTTTTTTACAACCGGGATCAGAATTAACGCCTGAATAACAATTCCGAGAGTTGTTCCCCAACCTAAAAGTTGAATCTGGGCATCGGTAATGTTTTCAACCGAGATGCTCTCTTGAAGGAATAGAACCCCGCTAAAAATCACTATAACTACGAGGTTATTGGCGATCGGAGCCCACATAAGTGGAGCAAAGGAACCACGCGCATTTGCGACTTGGCCAAGCATCGTAAATAGCCCCAAGAAAAAGATCTGCGGCAGGCAATAACGAGTAAATGCAACTGCTATTGAGAACTCGCGCTCGAAACCTTCAGTCGCAAACTCTGGTGCATAGAGCTTTAC
>JBEBBQ010000054.1:0-8382 GCA_041158325.1 Actinomycetota bacterium
GCGTATCAACCATGGCGCGGAGTCTATTAGGCTTAACTGTCATGGAGCCGCTACCAAATTCAGAGATAAAGCGCGTACTAGTCATCAACGCACATCCCGATGACTCTGATTTTGGCGCATCCGGAACTATCGCCCAATGGGTCAAGGCGGGCATTGAAGTCGCCTATGTCTTCTGCACCAATGGCGATCAAGGCGGCGAGGAATCGGGCTTCACCAAAGAAGAGATGCCAGCGATCCGCCAGCGCGAACAACGCGCAGCAGGTGCCGCAATCGGCGTCACCGACATTACATTTTTAAATTATGTTGATGGCCATCTCGAACCAACACTTGGTCTTCGCAAAGATATCGTCCGTCAAATTCGTATCAGCAAACCAGATCGCATGGTCTGCCAATCACCAGAGCGCAATTGGGATCGGATCGGCGCAAGCCACCCAGATCATTTAGCTGCAGGTGAGGCGGCGATCCAAGCGGTTTACCCAGATGCGCGAAATCCTTTTGCATTCACCGATTTATTAGATAACGAGGGCTTGCAACCACATCGCGTTAAAGAAGTTTGGATGATGGGCTTTGCAAACCCTGATCACTGGGTTGATATCACCGATACCTTTGATTTGAAGATGAAGGCGTTAAACGCACATGCATCACAGACTGCGCACAATAAGGAACTTGAAAATATGGTGCGCGAGTGGGGTCAACGTAACGCTGGTATGGGCGGATTGCCTGAGGGACGTATCGCTGAAGCTTTTAAGATTATAAATACCAATTAATAAATCTAAAAAATTATCGAACAGTCACCGATTTAATCTCGATCGGCTGTACCGGAATTCCATCGCCTGCGTAGTAAGCGTTTCCGGTTGATTGATCAACTTGGTATGCGCCAACTTTTTCAATGCGAAGCAGTAGCGGCAAACCCGTCTTAATCTTGCCCCAGATTGTGTAGCTCGGTGGAAGTGTCGTGTCCTTATAAACCAAGAAGAACTGGCTGCCGTTGGTATTTGGGCCAGAGTTAGCCATGGCTACTGTTCCTGCGGGATAGGTAAGAATCTTCTTAGTTGGAAGGTTCTCGTCTTTATAGCCTTTCCAAGAACCAGGTGAACCATTTCCTTGCGCTGAAGGATCTCCGCATTGCAGAACATAAATGCCTTCAGTAGTTAGGCGGTGGCAGAAAGAGCCATCAAAATATTTAGAACGAGCAAGCGTTGCTAAGTTGGTAACGGTTTGTGGCGCTGCTGGATCTAGCGCGATAGTAATAACACCACAATTTGTAGTAATCGTCATCGTCTTTGCAAGTTTCTTATCAACGCTAGTTGGTTGCTTAAGCGTTGCTGGCACATGCGCCTTTGACGTTGGCTTGGCGCAACCCTTAACTGAAGTTGGGCGTTCAGCAGCAGATGCTGAAATCGGCAACATAAAGATAACTAGAGCTAAAGAAATCAACTTCTTCACGGTCACTCCCACTCGATCGTTCCAGGTGGCTTACTCGTAACATCCAACACAACTCTGTTTACTTCGCGAACCTCATTGGTAATTCTCGTAGAAATCTTCTCTAGAGTTTCGTAAGGCACGCGCGACCAGTCTGCAGTCATGGCATCTTCACTTGATACCGGACGCAAAACTATTGGGTGGCCATAAGTACGGCCATCGCCTTGCACACCAACGCTTCGTACATCGGCCAGAAGAACTACGGGGCATTGCCAGATCTGACGATCAAGTCCTGCCGCCTTTAACTCTTCGCGCGCAATTAAATCTGCATGGCGCAGAATTTCCAAGCGATCTTGCGTTACTTCACCGATGATGCGGATACCAAGACCCGGACCTGGGAATGGTTGGCGCCAAACGATTTCTTCAGGAAGACCGAGTTCTAAACCGACCTGACGAACTTCATCTTTAAATAAAGTACGAAGTGGTTCGACAAGAGTGAACTTCAAATCATCTGGAAGACCACCAACATTGTGGTGTGACTTAATGTTTGCAGTACCTGTACCGCCGCCTGATTCAACGACATCTGGGTAAAGGGTGCCCTGCACTAAGAATTCAACATCTCCCCCAGCGGCAATATCGCGCGCTGCCTTTTCGAAGGAACGGATAAATTCGCGACCGATGATCTTGCGCTTGGTTTCAGGATCAGTAACGCCAGCAAGGGCGCTTAAAAATTGATCAACTGCGTCGACAACTACTAGATCAATACCGGTGGCTGCTACAAAGTCACGCTGTACTTGTTCGGATTCGCCGCTGCGCAACAAGCCGTGGTCTACGAATACACAAGTTAGCTGAGCACCTACTGCGCGCTGCACGATTGCGGCAGCAACTGCTGAATCAACGCCACCTGAAAGTCCGCAGATAACGCGCTTGCTGCCAATTAGCGCCTTTGCTTTAGCAACTTCATTCTCTGCGATATTTCCAGTTGTCCAGTTCGGTACGCAACCGGCGATATTAATCAACCAATTTTTCAGGATTGCTTGGCCGTGTTCAGAATGTAGAACTTCGGGGTGGAACTGTACGCCAGCAATCTTTCCGCTGGCATCTTCGAAAGCGGCAATAGGAGTATCTGCTGTTACTGCACAGATAGTAAAACCTGCAGGTGCTTGAGTCACCGCATCGCCGTGCGACATCCAAACTCTCTGTGACGCAGGTAGCGTTGCAAAGATCTTAGAGCTTACTTCCGCTTTAATTTCAGTGCGGCCGAATTCTGATTTACCTGTCTGGCTTACAACGCCACCAAGAGCTGCGGCCATCGCTTGGAAACCATAACAAATTCCGAATACTGGAATACCGAGTTTGAGAATTTCAGCATCAAACTTTGGTGCGCGATCTGCATAAACACTTGAAGGCCCGCCCGATAGAACAATGGCTGATGGCGCTTTGGCCGAAACTTCTGCAGCGGTGATATGTGATGGAACAATCTCAGAAAAGACATTTGCTTCGCGAACGCGGCGTGCGATCAGTTGTGCATATTGCGCACCGAAATCAACGACCAGTACGCCGTTCTGCGAATTACTCATTTACGCCCCGTGAATGATTACTTCTACGCGCTGGAATGACTTAACATCTGAATAACCAGAGGTTGCCATTGCGCGACGGAGTGCGCCAAATAGGTTCATTGAGCCATCAGATGTATGCGATGGACCGTTAAGAATTTCTTCAAGCGTGCCAACGGTGCCAACGTTTACGCGTTCGCCGCGTGGAAGTTCTTGGTGATGTGCTTCTGATCCCCAGTGCCAGCCGAGTCCAGGCGCCTGTGTTGCCTTTGCAAGTGGAGAGCCCATCATTACCGCATCTGCGCCAACGGCAATTGCCTTTGCGATATCACCAGAGCGACCAACTGAACCGTCTGCAATAACGTGAACATATCGTCCACCTGATTCATCTAAGTATTCACGGCGCGCTGCAGCAACTTCAGCAACAGCAGATGCCATTGGAACTTCGATACCTAAAACTTTGCGAGTTGTGTGTGCAGCACCGCCACCGAAACCAACTAGAACACCAGCTGCTCCTGCGCGCATCAAGTGCAGCGCACCTGTTGCAGTAGCGACTCCACCAACAATTACCGGCACATCTAGTTCGTAGATGAATTTCTTGAGGTTAAGAGATGAATCATCATGTCCAACATGTTCTGCAGAAACTGTTGTTCCACGAATTACGAAGATATCTACGCCAGCATCGATAACTGCCTTGTGAAGTTCTGCGGTGCGCTGTGGGGAAAGTGATGCCGCAACTGTGACACCAGAATCACGAATTGTTTTGATGCGCTCTTTGATTAACTCTGGGCGAATCGGTGCGCTGTAAATTTCTTGCATACGTCGAGTTGCATGCTTATCTGGCATCGATGCGATTTCACCGAGCGGAATGCGGGGATCGTCATAGCGAGTCCAAAGACCTTCTAGGTTCAGAACTCCGAGTCCACCAAGTCTTCCAATTTCAATTGCTGTTTCAGGAGAAACAACAGAGTCCATTGGCGCGGCCATCATTGGAATATCAAATTTATAAGCATCGATCTGCCAAGCAGTTGAAACATCTTCGGGGTTTCGAGTACGACGGCTTGGAACGATGGCGATATCGTCAAATGAGTAAGCCTGGCGGGCGCGTTTTCCTGGTGCGATCTCGATATCCATAGCGGCCTTCCTTAGCTCTTCTTGCTGTAGTTAGGGGCATCGGCAACGTGCAAGACATCGTGAGGATGGCTCTCTTGTAGCCCTGCTGCAGTAATTTGAATTAAGCGACCTTCACGGCGCAGCGTTTCGATATCGGGTGCGCCGGCATAACCCATTCCGCTGCGCAGTCCGCCAACGAGTTGGTGCACAACTTCAGCAACTGGGCCGCGGTAGGCAACTCTTCCTTCGATACCTTCAGGGACAAGTTTGTCTTCAGATAAAACATCGTCTTGCATGTAGCGATCTTTGGAATATGACTTCTGTTCTCCGCGAGATTGCATCGCACCTAGTGAACCCATGCCGCGATATGCCTTGTACTTGCGGCCATCGATTTCAACGAGTTGTCCTGGTGATTCTTCGCAACCAGCAAGAAGTGAACCAAGCATTACTGAATTTGCACCAGCAACAATTGCCTTAACAATGTCACCTGAATATTGAAGACCACCATCTGCGATTAGCGGAATTCCCGCCTTGTTACATGCCTTAGCTGCTTCCATGATCGCGGTAATTTGTGGAACACCAACACCTGCAACAACGCGCGTTGTGCAGATTGATCCGGGGCCAACGCCAACCTTTACCGCATCAGCACCTGCGTTAATTAGCGCTTGCGCACCGGCGCGAGTTGCGACGTTGCCACCGATTATTTCGATAGTGGACGAAAACTTTTTAATGCGTTCGATCGCATCTAAGACAGCGCGGTGATGGCCATGTGCGGTATCAACTACAACTACATCTACGCCAGCTTCGATTAAAGCTTGGGCGCGAGCAAACCCATCATCGCCAACTCCAACAGCAGCTCCGGCTAAACCAACGTTCTTAACTAATTTAACGTGGGTTACTTGTTCTTCAATCGGAAGGTTGCGGTGAATGATTCCGATACCGCCGGCCTTGGCCATAGCGATCGCCATTGTTGATTCGGTGACGGTATCCATCGCAGATGAAACGACGGGAACGGCAAGTGAAATATTTCGGGTTAACCAGGTTGCGGTGTTTACTTCGCTAGGAACAACCTCAGAGGCATCTGGCAATAAGAGCACATCGTCGTAAGTCAGCCCGAGCATCGCGACTTTGTCGTTATCGCTGCTCATGAGCCCTCCGTACTGTGGTTGAGCGCCCTAGTCTAACTTGAGTTTTAGGCTCCTAAAGCCTGCTTAATCTGTGCGCAGGCCAGCGATAAATCATCAGCAAATGCCACATCGCCGCATTGATCGCGATCCCATCCGGGCCCACCCAATATAAAGCGGGGCGCTGGACGGATTGCCGGGATATCACGGAAGAACTTTGGGTCACCATTTTTCGAAAGTTGTGCCCAAAGGAAAACAGCAGGTGGGGCGCTGCGGGTGACAACATTTGATAACGCCTCTAGCGGGGTGCGCGCACCTAAGAAATGGCAATCAACTTTCGCTTCAGCAAGGGCGGCATGAAGTGCATGCAACGCTAAGCAGTGAAGTTCTTCACCTACGGATGCCAATAAAACTGGACGAGAATTTAGCGGCGTCTTTAGCTGCTTTGAACGTTCGCGCAGAATTGCAGTAATGGTTTCAGAGAGTAAATGTTCGACTTCAATTCCGGTGCCTGTTTCTTGCCAGGCATCTCCGACTATTACTAATACGGGAACAATGACTTCCTGCCAACTATCAATAACCCCATATTTTTCAATATCTTTACGCAAGATACTTTCTACAAAATTTCGATCGAGTGAATTGGCTGCTTTGACAATTGCAGCGACAACATCTTCGCGAACTTCAAAAGTCTTTAAAATCTTTTCTACCTTTACTTCGCCTTTATGGGCCAGCGCTTGTTCTGCAGCATCTGCCGGGGCAACGCCAGCAGAGATCAATCGACGCATCAGAGTTAACTTGGCGAGATCACTGGCGCAATATCTGCGGTGTTCGCCGGCTTCGTGGCTGGAAGGTCCCAGGCCATAACGGCGAGCCCAGGTCCGCAGAGTTGCTGGGGCTACGCCGATTTGGCGGGCAACGGCTGCAACCGTCAGGAGCTCTTCCATGCGCCTATGGTGGCGTGAACTGGCCCACCTCACCACTTGAAACACGCTCGCACCGTGACGAAACGAACAACTTTTGACCCGATAGGTACTTGAACAACCTATGGCGCGGTTGTATGGTTGGGCTAATCAACAAGGCAAGGAGAAGAACATGGCTGAACTATCACGACTACCGCTTCCAATCGCAGATCATTGGGAATGGCAGTACGAAGGCGCCTGTCGCGAACTTCCTGCTGAGATGTTCTTTCATCCAGATGGGGAACGCGGCCCACGTCGTCGCAATCGCGAGAATGCGGCGAAGGCTGTATGTGCAACTTGCCCAGTTATCCAGGCCTGCCGCGCACATGCGCTAGCAGTGCAAGAGCCATACGGAATCTGGGGCGGTTTATCTGAAGATGATCGCGCAGTATTGCTTGGCAAAGAAGAGCCAACAATTTACGAAGCATCATAAGAAATTAAATAAAAATCCCCCGCACTCAATGAGTACGGGGGATTTTTAATTACTAATTAGTGGCTTCTTAGTGTGAGTGTCCTCCGGGACCATGTGAATGACCATGCCCGCCAGCTGCTTCCGCAACTTCATCTGCAGGACGCTCGTATACAACTGCTTCAGTTGTAATAAACATCGCTGCAATTGATGCCGCGTTTGCAAGTGCTGAACGAGTCACCTTAACTGGATCGATTACGCCATCTTTTGCAAGATCGCCGTAGACATCAGTTGCTGCGTTAAAGCCTTCGTGGGCCTTAAGCGCACGAACCTTTGCAACTACTACGTAGCCTTCTAGGCCAGCGTTCTCTGCGATCCAACGAAGTGGTTCATCGCAAGCTTTGCGAACTAGGCGAACACCGACAGCCTTATCGCCAGTGAATCCGAGATCGCCTTCAAGAGCATCAGCTGCATGCACAAGTGCTGCGCCTCCGCCGATAACGATTCCTTCTTCAACTGCTGCGCGAGTTGCAGAGATCGCATCTTCAAGACGGTGCTTCTTCTCTTTCAACTCAACTTCAGTATGTGCGCCAACCTTGATTACGCAAACGCCACCAGCGAGTTTTGCAACGCGCTCTTGGAGCTTTTCGCGATCCCAGTCAGAGTCGGTGTTGGCGATCTCGTTGCGGATCTCAGAGACGCGTGCAGCAACAACTGCCTTATCCCCTGCTCCATCAACGATAGTTGTTGCATCCTTAGTGATAACGATGCGACGAGCCTTACCGAGATCTTCAATATTTACCTGATCTAGCTTCATACCAACTTCAGCAGAGATCACTGTTCCGCCGGTCAAGATTGCAATATCTTGCAACATCGCCTTGCGACGATCGCCGAAGCCAGGTGCCTTAACTGCAGCTGATGTAAATACTCCGCGCATGCGGTTTACAACGAGAGTTGAAAGCGCTTCGCCTTCAACATCTTCAGCGATGATCAGAAGTGGCTTATTTGCTTGCGCAACCTTTTCAAGTACTGGCAGCAACTCTGCGAGCGCAGAAATCTTGTTGCCAGAGATCAATACAAAAGCATCCTCGAGGATTGCTTCCATACGATCTTGATCAGTTACGAAATATGGAGAGATGTAACCCTTATCGAATTGCATACCTTCAGTGAACTCGAGTTCGAGCGCTGTGGTTGATGCTTCTTCAACGGTGATTACGCCATCTTTGCCGACCTTATCCATCGCTTCAGCAATTAACTCGCCGATTGCGCGATCTTGGGCAGAGATTGTTGCAACGTCTGCGATCTGCGCCTTGTCTTTAACGACAGTTGCGTTCTCGGCTAAACGTGCAGATATAGCAACAACTGCTGCTTCGATTCCTTGCTTTAGATCCATTGGCTGAGCGCCAGCGGCTAAGTTGCGAAGGCCTTCTTTAACCATGGCTTGGGCAAGCACGGTCGCTGTTGTTGTTCCGTCACCGGCAACATCGTTGGTCTTTGTCGCAACTTCCTTTACGAGCTGTGCGCCCATATTTTCTGCTGGATCTGAAAGTTCGATCTCTTTGGCAATTGTCACGCCATCGTTTGTGATGGTTGGTGCGCCAAAAGACTTTGAGATAACAACGTTACGTCCCTTAGGACCTAGTGTTACCTTGACTGTGTCAGCGAGGATATTTACTCCACGCTCCATCGCGCGACGAGCTTTCTCGTCGAATTCAAGAATTTTTCCCATTATTACTTCTCGATTACAGCGAGAATGTCACGGGCTGAAAGTACGAGGTATTCCTCATTGTTGTACTTAA
>JBEBBQ010000055.1:0-4360 GCA_041158325.1 Actinomycetota bacterium
TGTAATCTGCCATTCAACGCGGCAAGTTAGCCACTGCCCGTAGCGAATATCGGTCAGCCCTGTCTGTTTCCACCACTTAGGTTCTGGAGGCATAGGAAATGGATCTGCGGCAGAGGCTGGAGCCATTGAAGACATTACTAAAGCTGCGATAAGCGTTAAGCGGCTAAGAAGTTGGCTTTTTCTCATACCTTTCATACCGAGATTCTCAGGGCGATTTATGCCGCGGGCAAGATATATTCGAAATTAATTCTGCGCCTAGACTGCAGTTATGAAGCGTAATTCAGTCAGAGCCAGGCTCAAATGAATAGATTGCGCGGCCTGCTTAAAGCATCGCACTTTGGTCCAACGTTAATTGTCACCGCAATCTCTTGGTTCTTCGCTGCTCATTACTGGTGGGAAGGGCCAGCCTATGTAATTGCCTTTGGCGTATTTACAGGCCAGTTGATAGTTGGCTGGAGCAATGATTTATATGACTATCAAGATGATCTAAAACATAACCGCCATAACAAGCCTTTGGTCTCTGGCGCCATCACGCGAGAGTATTTAACTAATTGGTTGCGCTTCATGGTGCCGTTCTCGTTTGTGGCAAATCTGCTTGGCCCACTTGGCTTTAAGGGCGGCATGGTTTACATGTTTGGAATATCAATGGGAGTTGCTTACAACTTCTACTTTAAATTCAATGTATTTTCTTGGCTGCCCTTTGCGCTGGGATTTGCTGCCCTTCCATCGTGTATTGCAATTTCAAAAGATGTAACGCCACCGGTGTGGATGTGGCTTGGGGGAGCGCTACTGGGATCAGCGGCGCACTTTGTAAATGTGATTAAAGATATGGATCAAGATCGCGCTAGCGGTATCGGTGGCCTGCCACAACGTTTGGGCAAGCGAAAATCAATAGCCGCAGCAGCGGTACTTAGTGCTTTAGGTGTACTGACCCTCGTTTTAACTAGATAGTTAATTAACGAACGCTGCGCATGACCGCAGTGACTTTGCCAAGGATCTCGCAGTTGTCGCCATTGATTGGCTCGAATGCGGGGTTGGCAGGAAGTAACCAGATGTGGCCGTTCTTGCGCTGGAAAGTCTTTACCGTTGCTTCGCCGTCGATCATTGCGGCAACGATTTCTCCGTTGTTGCAATCCTTTTGTTCGCGAATAACCACGTAATCGCCATCGCAGATTGCTGCATCAATCATTGATTCACCGACAACTTGCAACATATAAAGGTTGCCCTTGCCGACTAAAGTTTCAGGAAGAGCGAATGTTGATTCAACGTTTTGTTCTGCGGTGATTGGACCACCGGCTGCGATGCGACCAACGAGTGGAACCTGCTTGGTGGCTTCGACTTCGAGTTCGGATTTTTCACCTGGCATCAAGACTTCAAGGACTCCACCGCGAGTTGGGTGAGGCTTGATAAAGCCTTTCTCCTGCAAGATCTCGAGCTGGTACTTGACCGAGGCGGGGGATGAAAGACCTGCGGCAGCTGCGATAGCGCGCATTGAGGGAGGGCAGCCATCGGCGGCGATGCCCTGCTGGATTACCTCAAGGATCTTGAGTTGGCGGGCGGTTAGGCCGTGCTCGCCGGCTGCTGAATCAGGGAGTTCGGTCACTTTAGATAGAGGTTTCTTTGCCATGGCTAAATCGTCCCATGCCTGCAGAAAAAAATCAAACATATGTTCGAAAATAACTTGCCCTTGTCAGTGCTTTCATGTTTAATAAGCCTTGTTCGAACAACTGTTCGAATACCTTCCCCAAGGTAGTACCAGCAGGAGAAAACCATGAGCACTGTTTCATTCAACGCAACATCAGCTAAAGGCCTTATAAATCAAGGTTTTGTGGCCAATCCGTCCGGCATTCACTTAAATCGCCGTGGTCGCCTAGCTCGTACGTTCGTGGTTCTCTCACTCGCTGTCGTGATGGCCAGCCTCTTTGGCCTCCAAGCCGGAGCAAATACATCCGAGACCGTTACCGCCCAAAGTTCCTTCATTGAGGTCACCGCAGCACCTGGCGACACCCTCTGGTCACTGGCCACCCGCATGGCAGATGGCGGAGACGTACGCGCTCTCGTAGATGAGATCGCATCCGTTAATTCGCTAGCGACAGCTGAACTACAAGCCGGTCAAAAAGTTCGCATCCCGCTCGGCTAGTACGCTAACCTTTACTTATGGCAGTTAAGGTAAAGACTAAGGGCGAGAAGAAAGTTAAAGCGGTGCGCCGCGGCCGCCAATCCACAAGCAAGCTCTCAACTAAGAATCAATTGACAGTCCCAGTAGATATCTTGCGCCAAGTAGGAATCACGGCAGGAGATCAAGTGGAATTCTCAGTTAACGACGCTGGTTTTATAGAGATTAAAGCAGTTGAAGTAAATAACCTGATGGGCCTTTCTGAAAAGTATGGCTATCTATTTAAAGGTTTTGATCTGGCAAAAGAACGAGAGACATGGAATCGATAGTTCTTGATTCATCAGTTGTCATAGCCTTTTTTAACCCCGAGGACCGCCATCACAAAGCGGCACGGCGGGCGCTGGAAGCAGCTAAAGGGCGCTTTCAAATCTCAACCATCACAGTCACCGAATCACTAGTCCTTGCCGCTCGCCGGTCAAGCGCTGTGGCTGATGAATTCCTGGCAGATCTAGAAAAGTTCTTTGGTCCATTTATCGTCCTCGATCGCGAGATCGCTCTGGCTGCGGCAAAGCTCCGCGCCAAGACCGGGCTTGCAACGCCAGATGCGATCATCAGCGCAAGCGCCACACAGGCCAAGGCTGGCCTTTGGACCTTTGATAAGGCGCTGGCAAAGGCTCACCGTGGCGCTGCCTTGATTGGCTAGAGCTTTTTGCCAGATACGCACATGGCCGACACGCCCTAATTAGGGTAAATGCGTACTCATCAGGAAAACTCTCAAGATTTGCTTTATAGTTCCCACTATATGTAGGGGTCGAAACGAATAAAACTTCCATAAGTAGTGTTTTTAGGGTAGTTTCAGCGGTTCGCCAATACATCCAAATTTGGGAATATCTAGTATTTCGAAGGGAGACACGCCGAGATGATTTGCCCGTTCTGCAGCCACGATGATTCTCGAGTTGTTGACTCTCGTCCGGTCGAAGATGGCACACAGATCCGCCGTCGCCGCGAATGCCCACAATGTGGCGAGCGCTTCTCAACCCAAGAAGTCGCACTCCTGAACATCATCAAAAGATCAGGTGCAACCGAGCCATTTGCCCGCGAAAAAGTTTTGGTTGGCGTTCGTAAAGCCTGCCAAGGTCGCCCAGTTGGCGAAGATGATCTAGTCCTATTGGCACAGCGCGTTGAAGAGAGCCTTCGCCGCACTGGCAAAGCGGAAATCGAGGCTCAAGAAGTGGGCATGGCAATCCTTGCGCCACTTCGCGAACTCGATGAGGTCGCCTACCTGCGATATGCCTCGGTATACCGTAACTTTGCCTCCCTTGAAGATTTCGAAGGCGAGATCGCGTTACTGCGAGCAGTGCCTTCGAGCGCGAATTCCCACAGCGCAAACGCAGTTGGAACAAATCCAATTAGCGCAACTTCCCAAGTAAATGCACGACATGAAAAAAGCGACGCCCCATCGCAAAAATCTCTACAAGTTAAGTAATGCAATAAATAACAATTAAAAATGAATTAATTAGAAGACGGGAAAATAAAAGATGTCAGATACGGTCATCAATCGACCATCCAAAGGCAAGACCGGCAAAGGTCTTTCAATGGAACGCATTTACACCAATGAAGGGATCCACCCTTACGACGAAGTTAAGTGGGAGCGTCGCGATGTAGTCCAGGCTAACTGGAAGACAGGCGAGACAGTCTTCGAACAACGTGGGGTTGAATATCCAGATTTCTGGTCAGTAAATGCATCAACAATTGTTACTACCAAATACTTCCGTGGGGCAGTAGGAGCAGAAAATCGCGAGTGGTCACTTAAGCAAGTTATCGATCGCGTAGTTCTTACATACACAAAGGCCGGAAAAGAATTTGGTTACTTTGCTACTGATAAAGATGCAACGATCTTCGAGCACGAGCTAACACATATGCTCTTGCACCAGATCTTCTCCTTTAACTCACCAGTTTGGTTTAACGTCGGAACAGCAGCACCACAGCAAGTAAGCGCATGCTTCATTCTCTCTGTTGATGACACTATGGATAGCATCCTTAACTGGTACCGCGAAGAAGGAATGATCTTCAAGGGTGGATCAGGTGCAGGACTTAACTTGTCACGTATCCGTTCATCAAAGGAACTTCTAAAGTCCGGTGGAACAGCTTCTGGCCCAGTTTCATTTATGCGTGGTGCAGATGCATCTGCAGGAACAATCAAATCTGGTGGCGCAACCCGTCGCGCAGCCAAGATGGTTGTTC
>JBEBBQ010000056.1:0-5649 GCA_041158325.1 Actinomycetota bacterium
TTCAACCGCCACCGTCTCACGCGCTCTTCGCGGCTTTCACCACGTAAACGATGCAACTCGCGCCAAGATCATGGCTGCTGCAGAGAAACTCAACTATCCAATTTCTCCAGCAACAAGTAAAACCCCGCTCGGTCGAACTAATAGCATCGGAGTTGTAGCTCCTTATATTTCACGTTGGTATTTCGCCCAAGTAATTAGCGGTGCAGAACAAGCACTACGCGAAGCAGGTTTTGATCTTCTTCTCTATAACTTCAGCCAGATGAAAGGGCGCGAACGACTCTTTCAACACCAACTGCTAAAGGGTCGAGTTGATGCTCTGATTGTTATCAGTTTGCCGCCTACTGAAGAAGAGTTCGACTCGATTTTGAATTTAGGGATACCAGTCTCTTTAGTCGGGATGCATCACGATAAATGTTCCAGTGTTGCCATCGACGATGTTGCTGCTGCCCGTACCGCCACCCAACATTTGGTAAATCAAGGTCATAAGAAAATAGGTTTGCTTTCTGGACACCCAGATGATCCATTTAATTTCAGCGTTCCTCAAGATCGCCGCAAAGGTTTTCTGCAGGCTCTACACGAAAATAATATTGAGTGGGTTCCATCTCGTGAAGTCCACGGTGATTTCACATTGCACACCGCAGCGAGAGCGATGGATGATCTCCTCGCCCGTCCGAATCGCCCCACTGCAATTTTTTGCGAATCAGATGAGATGGCCTTGGGTGCAATGCAAGCGGCGCGACGCCATGGCCTAAAGGTTCCTGATGATATTTCTATCGTAGGTTTTGATGGACATGAAATGGCTGAATACACCGATCTAACAACTATTGAGCAGCCAGTGCAGTTAATGGGTGAGATGGCTGCATGGTCAATTATGGAAAGGTTGAGAAAACCCAGCGCAGCGCCACATTCATTAGTGCTTCCCACAACGCTTGTCGTGCGAAATTCAACGCGCCGCCTTTCACCAAATGAGGCTTAACTGGCATACTCACGCACATGAGTGATCTTCTGGTTTCTGCACCTTCGCTTGCTGAGTTACAAACACATCGCAGCGAAAAGTGGCGCGGCTTTACCCATGACATCCTTCCGTTGCCTGTCGCCGAGATGGATTTTCCGGTAGCCGACGGAATCCGCGAAGTCCTTTCAGAGATGATTTTGAAATCCGATTTGGGTTACCTCGGCTCGATCCCTGAGATGGGAACATCTTTTGCGGGTTTTGCCAAGCGTCGTTGGAACTGGGATGTAGATCCAACTTTTGTGCGCATCGCAACAGATGTCGGAGTAGCCGTAGTCGAGCTATTGCGCGTCTTTGCTAAGCCAGGAGAAAAAGTTCTAATCAGCTCACCCGTATATCAAAACTTCTACACCTGGATCAATGAGACCAAGGTTTCGATGGTCGATGTTCCATTTATAAAGAACGCAGCAGAACCAGATGGTTCCGGATGGAGCCACGATTGGTCTGGGATTGAAAAGGCTTATCAAAGCGGCCTAAAGGTTCATTTACTCTGCAGTCCTCATAATCCTATGGGCAAGGTCTACAGCAAAGAAGATTTACTGCGCCTTGTTGATCTCGCTAAGAAACACAACGTCATAGTTATCTCCGATGAAATTCATGCACCACTAACATATAAAGAGCAACCCTTTACTCCACTATTGGCACTTGGTGAAGATGCTGCTGAAGTCGGAGTCGCCGTCAATGCAGCAAGTAAAGGTTGGAATATCGCAGGGCTCAAGTGCGCAATCATCATTTCGCAAAGCGCCAAAATGCATGAGAAGTTAAACGAACTTCCACCAGCAATGCACTATCGCGCTTCATTGCTGGGCGCTTTTGCAACGGTGGCTGCCTTTGAAAAAGGTGAACTTTGGCTAGACACCGTTTTAGATCAGCTAGACCACAATAGAAGGCTCATCGCCCAACTAATCAAAGAAAAGATTCCAGCGATTGGGTACACAGCGCCACATTGCTCGTATCTAGCTTGGCTTGATGTGAGTCAATTAAATCTCGGTGATGATCCAGGTGCAGCAATAGTCGAGCGTGCGAAGGTGGCATTTAATCCCGGCCATATCTATGGCCCATTAGGAAAAGATTATGTTCGCCTTAACTTCGCAACAAGCCCAGAGATAATTACTGAAGCCTTCGATCGCATGGCTCGCGCGTTTAAATAAACTTAAATAAACAATGACTAGTGATAAGAAATACGATGCAATTGTCGTTGGTGGTGGCCACAACGGACTTGTTGCTGCAACTTATTTAGCTAAGGCGGGAAAGAGCGTTGTTTTACTCGAAAGCGCCTCCGAACTAGGCGGAGCAACAACAAGCGTGCGCCCCTTTCCCGAATATGATGCGCGACTTTCTCGTTACTCCTATCTAGTTTCACTACTGCCGGATCAGATAGTTTCGGATTTAGGAATTAACTTTAAAACGCTAGAGCGCTCCATCGCTTCATATACGCCCTATAAAAAAGGCGGTAAAGACGGCGGGCTTCTGATCTCCCAAAACTGGGATGCTCGAACTGCTGAGAGCTTTCGTGAGTTAACTGGTGGAGATGAAGAAGGCAAGAAGTGGCAGGAGTTTTATAACGAGATTGCGGCCCTAGCCGAGCGGATTGCCCCGTATATGTTGCAACCTCTTAAATCAGCGGCGGATTTGAAATCTGAAATTGGTCTTCCAGAAGTTTGGAAGTTCATGATGGAGCGGCCAATTGGTGACGTTATTCAAGATCGTTTCCAAGATGATCTAGTTCGCGGCGTCGTACTAACTGATGCGCTGATTGGAACATTCACATCGGCGCAAGATCTGCAGGCAAATCGCTGCTTCTTGTATCACCTAATTGGTAACGGAACTGGGCAATGGAGAGTTCCTCAAGGAGGGATGGGCGCCTTCGTCACTGAGTTAAATCGTGTTGCACAGTTAAACGGTGTAGAAATCCATTTGAATTCACATGTAACTGAAATCGATTCGGGCGCTAACGGTGTTGCAATTACTACTGCATTCGGCAAGAGATACGTAGCCACAGATCTATTGTTTGCCGGAGCACCACAAACTCTGGCGAAGTTACGCGGCAATAGCGCGCCTTCATCTCTTGAAGGTTCGCAGATGAAGATAAATATGTTGCTCTCGCGACTTCCACGTTTAAAATCTGGAATGGATCCAAAACTCGCGTTTGCCGGAACCTTTCATATCAATGAGTCATATTCGCAATTAGAAAGTGCATATCAAGTTGCCAAGCGTGGTGATATCCCAAGTGATCTGCCACTTGAAATGTATTGCCATACCTTGACTGACCCAACAATTCTTTCTCCTGATTTGAGCCAACGTGGTTTCCATACCTTGACTCTTTTTGGTCTGCACACGCCTGCTGCCCTCTTTGACGCAGATCCTTCCGGAGCAAAAGAGGCCGCTAAGGCGGCGGCTATTTCTAGCCTTAACCAATATTTAGAAGAGCCAATCGAATCAGTACTAGCTGTCTGCAGCGATGGTTCATTGGCAATTGAAGCGAAATCTCCTATTGATTTAGATAACGATCTTGGCCTGCCCCGTGGAAATATCTTCCATCGCGATTTAGATTTCCCATTTATAGATGGAACTGAAAGCACTTCACTCACTTGGGGATCTGAAACAGATGACTCCCATATCTATCTCGCTGGCGCGGGTGCGCGACGCGGCGGCGGAGTAAGCGGTATCGCGGGCCATAATGCAGCGATGGCAGTGCTGGCAAAGGATTAGGCTTACGCCATGAATCCAGATAAAGGTTTAAGTCCCGAGACGATCGCAGTCACTGCTGGACGTCCGGCAAGTGGTCCAGATAGTTCCTTAAATCCTCCCATCTCACTCAACTCAACATTTGTTGCAGGTGGCTCAGTTGGTTACGGGCGTTACGGAAATGAAACTTGGTTAGCACTTGAAGAAGCGATTAGCGCTTTTGAAGGCGGACGAACCCTGGCTTACTCATCTGGAATGGCTGCAGTTACTGCCGTCTTCTCAACGCTACCTGTTGGAGCAAAGGTAATTGCCTCTCATGAAGGTTATTCAGGAACTATGACTCTCCTAAATAATTATGCCAAAGCAAATCGCTTAAAGGTTTCCTTTGTATCAGTAACAAATACTTCAGAAGTTGTTAATGAACTACCAGGTGCTACGCTGCTCTGGATCGAGTCGCCAACGAATCCTGGACTAGAAGTCGCAGATCTTCCAGCACTGATTAAAGCGGCTAAAGAAAAGGGCGTAACTGTTGCAGTGGATAATACCTTTGCGACTGCGTTAAGCCAGAAACCGCTAGCCCTTGGCGCAGATATCGTTATGAATTCGGTAACGAAGTATTTGGCCGGACATAGCGATGTAGTACTTGGCTCGCTAAGCACCGAAGATGCCGCACAATTAAAGAGTTTAGAAGATGCCCGCAAATTCAACGGCTCAATTCCAGGACCATTTGAAGCATGGCTTGCACTGCGCGGCATTCGCACCTTCCCGCTGCGTTTTCAGAAATCATGTGAAAACGCGCTGGAGCTTGCCAAACGCTTAAGCGCGCACCCACTGGTAAGAAATGTTCGTTACCCAGGGCTGCCAACTGATTCGCAACATGAAAAAGCCAAAGCGTTAATGAAGAGCTTCGGGGCGATCGTTTCCTTTGAATATATCGGCGATGCAGCGAGCACAGATAAGGTCTGCGCATCCTCGAAAATCGTCACCTTTGCAACAAGCCTTGGCGGGGTTGAATCCCTTTGGGAACGTCGCCGCCGTTGGCCAATCGAGAGCGCGAGCGTCCCAGAAACCTTGATTCGACTTTCTGTCGGTATTGAAAGCGTTGAAGATCTGTGGGCCGATATCGATTCAGCGTTGCACGCCGCTAAATAAGGAATTTTTTCGTTAAAGAGAGTATTTTTAGCGTATGAAAATCTTCCGCAGAACGCTGGCATTCTTCGCCGTTCTTGCTGTCGCCTTTCGCGCAGTAGGAAGTTTTCTATCTTGGGCACAACGTCAAGAAGATGCGCCAGCCAATGCTTGGATCGATGAAGACGAAGATGAACTTGAGGATGCTTAATTGAGTCAAGCCGAGTACATACCCGGCACATGCAATATCGGCGGGGGAGAAATAACGCGCCGCCGCATGGTTGCGCTGCTGGGTTTGATTCTTACTTTATCTTCAACAGCGACGCTAATCTCTAACGAAGCTAGTCGACAATCACGGTTCACAATTTTCTTACCCGCCCTAGTTATGTCTATAGGTTGGGTGCAATCTCGCAAACGTTTCTGTCTGGCTTATGGTTTTGCCGGAACTTTCAACCTTGGCTCTCTAGGAAAGCTTTCAAAAGTCTCAGATCAAGCAGCGCGGGCGGCAGATCGCAAGACTGCGGTAAAGATACTTGCCCAGAGCGCTCTTTATGCCTTAGTAGTTACCGCCGTAGTCGTAGCGCTACCTCTTTAAAAATACTTATTTACCTAACTGCCTCTACCCAAATCCGCTAAAAAGTGGAATGGTTGCAACCACAAAGTAGTTACACAGGGAGAGAATATGAAAATTGTTATTCATGCCCGTCACGCAGAACTCGCTGAAGATTTTCGCGAGATTGCCCATGAAAAGCTAATGAGCATGGAGAGATTTAACGTCACCATTGACCGTGTTGAAGTAGAGATCTTGCATGAACAAAATC
>JBEBBQ010000057.1:0-22054 GCA_041158325.1 Actinomycetota bacterium
AGCGGAGCCAGAGCCAGCAAATCAAGTATCTCTTCAACACGTTTGCGCATTGCTTCAGGAGCCACATTTAACGACTCCATACTAAAGACCAACTCTTCTTCCACGGTATCGGTGACAAAGCCACTACTTGGGTTCTGACCCACAATTCCGATTAGATGAGCCAGTTCTCCCGGCCTTACAAGTTGAGTTGAAATTCCATCAACTGATACATCGCCTGCCAATATTCCGCCAGTGTGATGCGGAACCAAACCGTTAATCAAACGTAAGAGAGATGATTTTCCAGTACCAGTTGAGCCGATAACGAGAACCATCTCGCCTTCTTCTATTGAGAACGAGAGCCCTTCAAGAATTGTTTGCGTGGATGCTGGATACACGAGTGAGACATTTGAAAATTTGATCATGCCGTGACCGACCAAACCAGACCAAGTAAAAAGAGTCCGCTGGAAAAAACTGCAGTGTCCGCAGTACGCCACATGATCGGGCGGTACCTTGAACGAACTCGACTTACGCCATAGCCACGCGAATCCATCGCCGCTGCAAGATCAAGAGATTTTGCTAACGCTTCTTCCAGTAATGGCAGAGCGATGGATTTGAATTTTGGTTTCTCATCGCCCCTTAGGACTCGTGCACGCTTGATTCGTGAGTAACTCGCAACAAGTTGCGGCAGTGAAGAGGTCGCAATAACTATCGCGACCCCAAACTCATAAACGATGACGGGTAGAACTCGTAGCATTTTGTGAGGACTGGTTAGTGATACCGCAGCCCCAAAGAGCGCAATCACAGAAACAATAATCAGTCCTTCTTGTAAAGACGAGATGAGCCGCTCTTGGGTTATGACACCGCCGATGCGAATCCCCGCCATCCAATCCGGTAATGGAAGAATTGGGAGTTCAACAATTTTGGTACCAGGAATTGGTACACCGATTAGAACGCCTGTAACAGCCCTAACAATCAGAATAAAGGTTCCTAGGCGAAGTGAGAACCAAAAACTCTTTGACCAAGGAAAGTTTCCTGCCCATCGCCAAACAATGAACGCTGCACCCGCAATTACTAACGCGGCGTAGAGAGCGCTATTGGCACGAATAACCGTGACAATTAAAGCGATACTCCATAGCCACCAAGTAAGCGGGTGCAGCGATTTCATTACAGCTATGCGCTTTTCTTACTTCTTCAGTGCGGCAGGTGTTGCGATTTCTAAGCCGCATTCTTTGGCTGGATAACCATTTAGACCACAGATTAAACCGCTCTTAGCTGCGCGCACCTTTATCGCCATTCCTAGAACATCTATACCTTGCGATGTCTTTGCGGTGCGAACACAGGTTGTAATTGTCTTCTTTACCTTTTCGCCCTTAGGAGCATATGCCTGCGATCCGAAATCAATTACTAGTCCGATTCGTTTCGTATCTTTATCAGCCTTTGTCTTGCCACAGATTGAAGCAAAGTTTGGCTTCACTGATGGGGGAGTAGAAGGAATGTCTTCGCTACTGAATACAAATGACCAGCCTTCAACAGCGCCATCTTCGATATCAACTGTTGGACCAGTCATTGCCGCAGTCCACTTAGTTGCTCCGGGTGCGGCTTGGTAATAGCCCCAGTAACGCCAACCTTTATCAGCAGCGCTAGCGGAGGCAACTGGTATTAGTTGTGAAGCCAGCAGAGTTAGAACGAACAATGATGGGGTGAGAATTCGAGATGATTTTAATTTGAACATTTTTACTGTGGAGCCTCTCTACAAATCAGAGCCTCACGGGGTAGCGCAATAAAAGTAAAAAACACTTCTCTTGGGACTACGCCCCGCAAACCTCGGCGGGTGTTGGTCTATAACGCTTTCATCTAGGGTAATCCGACTTAAGTTCTATTGGCTTAGCAGCCAAGTAACTCTTACGGTTGCGGGTCAGCGTCGGATTTTCACCGACTTCCCCCCAAAGGAAAGTTATTGCTATTTAATTTTTCTACTACGGGCGAAGCGAACCACAAGTGAGGGGTGATAGCAATTCACCACGCTAGTTCTGAGTGGGGGTATGGTTTCTCCCATGGAATATCGTCGCCTCGGCAGTTCAGGAATGTACGTCTCAGAGATTTCCTATGGAAATTGGATTACCCACGGATCTCAAGTTGAAGCAGATGCTGCAATCAAATGCGTGCGTACCGCTTACGACCTTGGCATCACCACCTTCGACACTGCAGATGTGTATGCCGCTACTAAAGCTGAGTCCGTCTTAGGCCGCGCACTCAAGGGAATCAAGCGTGAGTCTTATGAATTATTTACCAAGGTTTACTGGCCAACCGGTGCTGGCAAGAACGACCGTGGCCTATCCCGCAAACACATAATCGAATCCTGTAACGCATCTCTGAAGCGACTTAACACTGATCACATAGATCTCTATCAGATGCACCGCTTTGATTACGAAACCCCACTAGAAGAATCACTTAGCGCATTTGATGATCTGATTCGCGCTGGAAAAGTTCATTACATTGGTTTTTCCGAGTGGAACGCCAAGCAGATTGCAGATGCTCTACGCATTCAAGATGCCAAGGGTTACAACCGATTTGTTTCTAGTCAACCGCAGTACTCTGCACTTTGGCGCGTCATTGAAAGCGAAGTTGTTCCGCTCAGCAAGCGAGAAGGAATCGGACAGATTGTTTGGTCTCCGATGGCGCAAGGAGTTCTAACTGGAAAATATCTTCCAGGCAAGAAACCGCCAGTGGGTTCTCGCGCTACTGACAAGAAATCCGGCGCAGATATGATCTCGCGTTGGATGCGCGATGAAGTTCTAGAGGCGGTACAAAACTTGGCGCCTATAGCACGAGAACTAGATTTAACGATGGGCCAGTTATCAATCGCATGGGTTCTGCAGAACTCAAATGTTTCGAGCGCGATTATGGGCGCAACCAAGCCAACTCAAGTGAAAGAGAATGTGAAAGCCTCGGGAGTTAAGTTATCTGCCGATGTTATGCACGCTATCGATAAAGCGCTTGGAAATATTCCAACTACTGATCCTAAAGAGACCAAGAGTCCAAACCCGAGGGCTTAAAGCTTTTGCAATAAAGCGGCGCTAATTAGATCTTTTCGCCAGCTTTTACTTGTGGCTTAGGCGCACGCATACGTCGCATCTGTGTGGAGCGCAGCCATCCGTAAAGTCCAAGACCCTTGGTGCTTTTATTAGGGAAGCGCTTAGTGACTTCAGCTTTAATCTTTCGAGATAAGAAGAATCCATCGATGATTGAGAATAAAAGCACGCTGTACATGATGACAATTCCCGCAACTGCGAAAGCGCTTAATGGGATCAAAGAAAGTATCAATACAAATCCGATGATTGGAAGGAAATACTCACCTATCGAACGACGGGCATCGATGTAATTTCGAACAAATTTCTTTTCTGGTCCGCGGTCGCGCAATGGGAGTGCGTTTTCATCGCCGCGTAAGTAAGCCTGACGTTGTAGAACGCGAGCTGCGCGCGCCTGATCTTTCGCGCGCATCTTCTCCGCCTTGCTTGATGCCGGCGCTAGAGATGAAACTTTGGTCGCTGCCTGTGCCTCTTTACGCTTAGGAGTTGGGCGACCCTTTTTCTGGCTATTTTCTGGAGTAGAAGTCATGGGCAAACTATAGGGCGAGCATCTGTTCTAGTGCGAGTTTGGAGAACTTAGCTACATCCGGTGCAACGCTAATCTGATTTACAACATGGCCATCAACTAAAGACTCCATCGCCCAGACCAGATGCGGAAGATCGATCCGGTTCATGGTCGAGCAATAGCAAACCGTCTTATCGAGAAAGACAATTTTCTTATCAGGATGCGCTTTGGCAAGGCGCGAAACCAAGTTCAATTCGGTACCGATGGCCCATGCGCTGCCTGCAGGAGATTGCTCGACAGTCTTGATGATCATCTCTGTACTACCAACTACATCGGCGGCGGCCACAACATCATGCTGGCACTCTGGATGAACCAGAACCTTTACCTCAGGAAGTTGTTTTCTCACTTCGTTCACAGATTCCAAAGTGAAGCGACCGTGAACTGAGCAATGTCCGCGCCATAAAATTATTTTGGCCCCGCGAATTTCCTCAGGAGTTAAACCACCCATTGGCTTCCATGGATTCCATAGAACGCAATCTTCGAGAGTGAGGCCAAGGGAGAGAACTGCAGTGTTGCGACCTAAATGTTGATCTGGGAGGAAGAGAATCTTTTCCCCCTTCGCAAGCGCCCACTCCATACTCTTCTTGGCATTCGATGATGTGCAGATAGTTCCACCATGTTCGCCGGTAAAACTTTTTATGGCCGCTGATGAGTTCATGTAGGTAACAGGAATTGTTTTATCGGCAACACCGATTGCTTCGAGATCTTTCCAGCATTGAGTTACTTGGTTAGCGGTTGCCATATCTGCCATCGAACAACCTGCTGCTAGGTCGGGAAGAATGACTTTCTGGTTATTCGAAGTCAGAATGTCAGCGCTCTCGGCCATGAAGTGAACGCCACAAAAAATTATGTACTCAGCACCCGATTGAGCAGCCGCAGCTTGTGCCAATTTAAAGGAATCACCAGTTACATCGGCAAATTCAATTACTTCATCTCGCTGATAGTGATGTCCCAAAACTAGTGCGCGATCGCCAAGTGCAGCGCGGGCGGCTCTTGCTCGTTGGATTAAATTTGGATCGCTCGCTTCTGGCAATTCGCCAGTGCAGGAGACGCCTCGTTCAGATGCCAGATCGCGACCTTGCCCAAGAAGGAGCAGATCAGTTAGCGATGTTGAGCGAGATGTCGAGCGAGTAGGTGTGGACATGGACACATTCTCGCGCATATTTAG
Source organism: Actinomycetota bacterium (assembly GCA_041158325.1). Taxonomy (GTDB): domain Bacteria; phylum Actinomycetota; class Actinomycetes; order Nanopelagicales; family Nanopelagicaceae; genus Planktophila. Next base: position 4,802 of record JBEBBQ010000057.1, read on the forward strand.
CGTTGCTGTCGCATCGACCGTAGGTGGCAGGTAGTCTTTACCTATGACTACAGAGACATCAAACTCAACAACAGAAGCGCCAGCATCGACTGGCCCTATCGTCCTTACAGAAGTTGCTGCAGCCAAGGTTGCTGCGCTGCTTGCTCAAGAAGGTCGCGATGATCTCTACCTCCGCGTTGCTGTTCAACCAGGTGGTTGTTCAGGTTTGCGCTACCAGCTCTACTTCGATGATCGCAATCAAGAAGGCGATATCTCGCATCAATTCGGAACGGTAAAGGTTGTTGTAGACAAGATGAGCGATCCCTATCTAATGGGCGCAACTATTGATTTCGTTGACACCATTGAGAAGCAGGGCTTCACAATTGACAATCCAAATGCAGGCGGATCTTGCGCCTGCGGCGATTCTTTCAACTAAAGACACTTTCAACTTGTTGTTAACCGCGATGGTTGCCGCATGAAGATTGGCGTTGCCGGTTCCGTCGGATTAGACCATTTGATGACTTTCTCCGGAAAGTTCACCGACTCACTCGTTGCGGGTTCACTCGAAAAAGTTTCTCTCTCATTTCTTGTAGATGGCCTGGAAGTTCGTCGCGGGGGATGCGCAGCAAATATCGCCTTCGGTATGGGTTCACTCGGTCTAAATCCGATCTTGATCGCGGCAGTCGGAATTGATTGGCCAGATTACGATGCTTGGTTAGTGCGCCACGGTGTGGACACTTCACATGTTCTAGTTTCAAAAACGCTCCACACCGCACACTTCATGGTTACGACAGATACTGAGTTAAATCAGATCGCATCATTCTTTCCTGGTGCGATGTCAGAGGCGCGCAACATTGAACTCGCTCCAATCATGGACAAGACCGGCAAGCTAGATCTGATTGTTATTTCGCCAGATGACCCAGAAGCGATGCTTCGCCATTCCGAAGTAGCACGCCAGGAGGGAATCGCAATAGCGGCCGATCCTTCACAACAAATGGCGCGCATGGACGGCGAAGAGATCAAGAAACTCATAACCGGAGCCACCTATCTTTTCTTAAACGAATATGAATTAGCTCTGGCAATTCAGAAAACTGGTTGGAGCGATCGCGAGATTCTCGAACAAGTTAAGTACCGAATCGTGACACTGGGCTCTGAAGGAGCAAGAGTTGAGTCGCTGCACGGAGACACGATTAAAGTTACGTGCCCAATTGAAAAGTCAAAAACCGATCCAACCGGCGTTGGAGATTCCTTTAGATCAGGATTTGTGGCTGGTTTGGCTTGGGGCTTAAACCACGAACGATGTGCGCAGCTAGGCTCGATGATTGCTACCTATGTAATTGAAACGACTGGCACTCAGGAGTACCGCTTTACTTCAGAAGAATTTCTTTCGCGTTTTAAAGATGCATACGGCGCTAGCGCTGCTGCTGAGATCGAACCTCATCTACCAAAGCGGTAATCAGTAAATCAACTTCATCTGCAGTTGTTTCTGAGTGCAAGGTAATTCGGATATTTCCATCAGTTGGTAGCCCCATAGCCGCTAGCACATGGCTCGGCTGTAGATTCATTGCAGTGCAGGCAGATCCTGAATCAACTGAAAGGCCGCGCGCACTTAGCCCGCGAAGAATCTCTTCACCATTGCAACCAGGAATTACCAGTGAAGTCAGATGAGGAAGTGATTTATCAAGATCTCCCGCAATGCTTGAGCCTGGAATCTCACGTGTGAGTTCGGTGCGGATTTTTGCGCTCATCTTCCTGATGTTTTCATCGTCAGGTCTGAAATTCTCAAGCGCAACGGCGCTAGCGATCAAGAGCGGAAGCGAGAAAGTGCCGTAAGTTCGGCGCACAGCCGAAATATGGGGGAGTGGGTTTCTCCAATTGGCGGCATCTCCTATTGCAACAACTGCAACACCGGCCGGACCTTCCCATGATCTGGAATCGAAGACTGCGCTGCTCCATTTTTCAGGTAAAGAATGGCGACTACCCGAAGCGGTGGCATCGACTGCAATTAAAAGGTCTTCTGGCAATTGCTCAGGCACTTTATTGATTACACCAGTTTCACCATTTGCTAATTGAAATGAAAGCACCGAGTTGGGAGTTAATTTAACTTCTGAAAAATCTAACGCTCCGTCGGGAGAGAGCGGAATAATTTCTGAGTGTCCTTGGTGCGATCTCGCCGTTGCAATAACACCTGACCTATCGCCAGCGCCGTAGAACAACTTTCGTTCCGGCGCTAAGAAACCTCCCAGGCAGAGAAAGTATCCGAGCCCAACTTCTCCGGTGATCTCTATTTGATCTGCCTTTAGTCCTAAATTTGCAGCGAGGGATTCGATAGCGCTGGATCTGAGCTGGGCGGCGCGACTTGGTGATTGGCCAATCTTTTTGGGGTCGGCCCAACCACTGTCCATTGCAGCAACCAAGGCTTGCGCGGCAAGGGAATTGAGTGCTGTCTCTGATTGGAAGTTTCCTGTGACTCGTACCACCCAGCGAACGCTACTAGCCAATGCGACTAACTCCGAATTAGCCGACTATCCTTAACCTCATGTCCGCCCATAAACGCTCGCGTGCTCTGGTACTTCTAGCCGCTCCACTAACTCTTCTCTTAAGTGGCTGCTCAAAGGTCTCAGGTCTTGGTTATGAGGAAGGCCTTTCAAGCGTAAATGACATTTCGCTTTCGCTTTGGCAAGGCGCATGGATCGCTGCTGCCGTTGTCGGCGTAATTACATTTGTTCTGATTATCTGGCCAGCGATTTTCCACCGCGCTAAAGCAAGTAAAGGTGAATTTCCAAAGCAGACTCAGTACAACATTCCAGTTGAAATTGCGTACACGATTATTCCGCTAATCATCGTTGCAGTTCTCTTTTATTACACCGCGGTCAAGCAAGAGAAGATCGTCGAAAAGACAAGTAACTACAAGCACGAGATCACAGTCAATGGTTTCCAATGGTCATGGCAGTTCGGTTATCCAGAAGCTGGTCCAAAAGCTCTGGTTACCGGAACTCCAGCGCAGCCACCAACTTTGGTAGTACCTGTTGGTGAGCGAGTCCGCTACACAATCGAATCAAACGATGTGGTTCACGGTTTCTGGATTCCAGCATTTATGATCCAGATGCAGAATCTTCCAGGCGTCACAAATAGCCTCGAATTCACTGCAAATAAAATTGGTACTTATCCCGGTCGATGCAACATTCTCTGCGGTCGCAATCACGCACAAATGCTCTTTACCGTAAAGGTTGTCTCAGTTGCTGACTACAAGGCTTATATCGAAACTCTGAAGGCGAGCGCAGCATGACCACTTATGCAGAACGTCCAACGATAAATCCAGTAGGTGCGCAACCTTCGGCCAAAGGTAAAAACTTTGTAAAGTGGATTACATCAACTGATCACAAGACGATCGGCTATATGTATCTGATGGCCACCTTTGGTTGGTTCCTAGTAGGCGGCCTTTTGGCGCTCTTTTTACGTGCCGAGCTAACTCGCCCAGGAATGCAGTTCTTAAGTAACGAGCAGTACAACCAGATATTTACAATGCACGGAACGATCATGTTGCTGATGTTTGCAACCCCGCTATTCGTCGGTTTTGCAAACGTAATCATGCCGCTGCAAATCGGCGCTGCAGATGTGGCCTTCCCTCGCCTTAACATGCTTTCGTTTTGGCTATTTATGTTCGGTAGCATCACGGCAGTTGCAGGATTTTTAACTCCTGGAGGCGCAGCATCATTTGGATGGACTGCCTACGCACCTCTTGCCAACTCAACATATTCACCAGGAATCGGTGGAGATCTTTGGGTAATAGGTTTGGCCGTATCTGGTCTCGGAACAATTCTGGGCGGCGTTAACTTCATTACAACGATCTTCACAATGCGCGCGCCAGGTATGACGATGTTTCGTATGTCGATCTTCTCTTGGAACGTTCTACTAACTTCAATCTTGGTGCTGCTCGCCTTCCCTCCATTGGCAGCTGCTTTATTGGCGCTCGAATCCGATCGTCTCTTTGGCACCCATATCTTTGATCCGGCCAACGGTGGCGCCATGCTCTGGCAACACTTATTCTGGTTCTTTGGACACCCAGAGGTTTATATCTTGGCGTTGCCATTCTTCGGAATTGCAACTGAGATTTTGCCAGTCTTTAGCCGCAAACCAATCTTCGGTTACAAAGGTTTGATCGCTGCAACTATCGCAATCTCAGCGCTATCTGTTGCAGTATGGGCGCACCATATGTTCGCCAGCGGTCAAGTACTACTGCCGTTCTTCTCGTTTATGACCTTCTTGATCGGTGTTCCAACGGGCGTTAAATTCTTTAACTGGATCGGCACCATGTGGAGAGGCCACGTAACTTTCGAAACTCCAATGCTCTGGGTTATGGGCTTCCTCGTCACCTTCTTGTTTGGTGGAATCACCGGAATCATCTTGGCTTCACCTCCGATGGACTTCGCGGTATCTGCCTCTTACTTCGTTGTAGCGCACTTCCATTACGTTCTCTTCGGAACCGTGGTCTTTGCAATGTTTGCCGGTTTCTACTTCTGGTGGCCAAAGATGACTGGTCGCATGCTCAACGAACGCCTCGGAAAGATTCACTTCTGGACTCTTTTCTTCGGTTTCCACACAACATTCTTGATTCAACACTGGCTCGGCATTAAGGGCTTCCCACGTCGCTACTCTGATTACTTAGCAACAGATGGGTTCACTGGAATGAATATGATCTCAACAGTTGGCTCTGCGCTGCTAGCACTGTCGATGATTCCGTTCTTTGTAAACGTTTGGATTACTCGCAAGTCACCGCTGGTTAACTGCGATGATCCTTGGGGCTATGGCTCATCTCTTGAGTGGGCGACATCTTGCCCTCCACCTCGCCATAACTTCTTGACGATGCCGCGTATTCGCTCAGAACGTCCGGCATTTGACCTGCATCACCCACATGTGAAAACGGAAGGCCACTAATTACATATGAAAACTAATTGGCAGCTCTTCGGTGGGCTTAGCGTTTTCTACGTATTGATGTCGATCGTTTATTACTACGTCGGCGGCGAGGCGGTCGGCATCACCGGCATGATTCTTGCCGCTTGCTTGGCGGGCATGGTTGGTTTCTACGTCTGGTTTACCCAAAAACGTATCGGCCAGTTGCTTCCGGAAGATCGCCTAACTGCTGAGATCGCCGATGGAGCAGGCGAACTAGGTTTCTATAGCCCTCATTCATGGTGGCCGCTGCCGGTTGCAGCAAGCTCAATGGCTTTAGGTTTATCCCTTCTAATCGGTTGGTGGCTGACACTCATCTCACTTGGTGCACTGGTAATTAGCATCATTGGTTTCGTAACCGAGTATGAGAAGCCACTTCCCGATAACGCTTCTCACTAAAGATCTTTTCTCGCACCCTAACTATGGAGAATGTTCGAGCCGAAATTCTTAATACCGGTTCTGGCTTATCAACTTCAGCCCGAATTGAAATCAGCGCACCAGCGAAAGATATTTTCAACTTAATTGCTGATCCCCGCTGCCATCATCTCTTTGATGGTTCTGGCACGGTGCAGGGGAGTATCTCTGGGCCAACCCGACTGCATCTTGGAGCCAAGTTCGGAATGGCTATGAAGATCCGATTGCCGTATCGAATTACCAATACCGTTGTGGCTTTTGACGAAGGGCGCAAGATTTCTTGGTGCCACTTGATGAAGTGGACCTGGAGTTACGAGTTAGAAGAGTTAGCTAATGGCAAGACACGGGTGACTGAAACCTTCGACGCTCGAGAAGTACCGTTCTTTGCAAAGAGATGGCTAAAGATGACAGGAGCCATGTCTTACAACCCAAAGTGGATTGCCAAGAGCCTGGTACGTTTAAAGGCGATCTGCGAAACTAATTAAACGAGCAAAGAGATTTAATTAGTGGTTCTCGATCTGCTTTAGATCTTCAGCAGTAGCCTTTGGAATCGCCACAGCATGAGCTCTGCTCATACGTGCACGCAACTTATTGGTAAGCGCCTTAGGACGACGTACGCCGGAGGCATCATGTTCTTCAAGGGCTAGTGGCGGTACCTGTTCGTGCTGAGTCAATAACCAAGCCTTCTCAGGTGAGATTGGCTCATGAACTTCTACGAATTCACCATGCGGCATCATTACCAAACGACCGGTCTCGCGTCCGTGGAGTACGAGTTCGCGATCAGCGCGCTGTAGCGATAGGCACAGGCGCTTGGTGATTACGAAGGCAAGTGGTGGAAGTACGAAGATGCCGATACGTGAGAACCACATGATCTGGTTAATTGTTAAATCAAAGGTAGTTGCGATGATGTCGTTACCACCATTGATAAGTGCAACCAACATAAAGGTGATTGACATGACACCTAGCGCTGTTCGGTTTGGCGCATTGCGCGGACGATCAAGGAGGTGATGTTCGCGCTTATCTCCTGTAATCCAACTTTCGATAAATGGATACAGCGCCAAGCCGGTAAATAAGATTCCCGGAACAATCAGCGCAGGAATCAAAATGTTCCAGGAGATTGTGTACCCAAAGATGTAACTCTCAAGTGGGGGAGCCATACGTACTAAACCGTCGAGCCAACCCATGTACCAATCGGGCTGTGAGCCAGCCGTTACTTGTGCGGGCGTATATGGACCGAATAACCAAACCGGGTTGATCGATGCAACCGCTCCAAGGAATGCTGTAACGCCGAAGACGATGAAGAAGAATCCACCCGCTTTAGCCATGTAAACAGGAAGAAGTGGATAACCAACAACATTCTTCTCGGTGCGACCTGGACCAGGATATTGCGTGTGCTTCTGGTACCAAACCAACATCAAGTGGACTGTAATCAGAGCAAGAAAAGCTCCTGGCAGAAGCAGAACGTGCACTGTGTAGATGCGTGGAATAAAGGCTTCGCCTGGGAAGGCGCCACCAAATGCAAAGAATGCGAGGTATGAACCAACAACAGGTAAGGCTTGGATGATCGCTTCAGCGATTCGGATACCAGTTCCTGAAAGTAGATCATCAGGTAGTGAGTATCCAAGGAAGCCTTCAACAATTCCGAGAGTAAGAAGACCGACGCCGATGATCCAGTTAAATTCACGAGGCTTGCGGAAAGCGCCAGTGAAGTAAACGCGCATCAAGTGCACAACCATGCCGGCGACAAAGATCAACGCAGACCAGTGGTGGATCTGGCGCATTAACAAACCGCCACGAACTTCAAATGAGATATCCAACGTCGATGCATAAGCTGCAGACATCTCGATGCCTTGTAGCGGTTCGTAGCTACCGTCATAGATAACTTCGCGCTGTGAAGGGTCAAACCAGAAAGTTAGATAAGTTCCAGAGAGAAGCAAGATAATAAATGAGTAGAGAACAATTTCTCCGAGCAGAAATGACCAGTGATCTGGGAAGACTTTAGTTAAATTCTTTTTCATCCATTTGGCAGCGCCAGTTCTTTCATCAACGTAATTAGCTACGCTGCCTGCGATTCGTTCACGTGCCGTCATGCTGAGCGCCCCCAAAAGCTTGGTCCTACAGGTTCGTTAAATGGATTCTGTGCGACTAAGTATCCCTCGGAATCTACCGTTATCGCGAGTTGAGGCAGTGGGCGAGCAGCTGGTCCGAAGATTACCTTTGCGGCGCGCGTCACATCGAAAGTCGATTGGTGGCATGGGCAGAGCAGGTGCTTGGTTTGTTGTTCGTACAAAGCAACCGCACATCCCATATGTGAGCAGATCTTGGAGAAAGCGATGATGCCTTCATGGGTCCAGGAAAGTCGTTCCGCATCCAAATTGAATTCTTCAGGACGAAGGCGAATCAGCAAGACCGCATCTTTAGCGATATCTGAAAGTTTGCGATGTGTTCCGGGAGCGACGGCAGGAAGTGTTTGAGCAACTGCGCCGACTTCGAGATCTTCAGGGCGGATCGGACGATCACCTGGATCTGTAACTAGGCGAGTGCCCTTCTTCCAAGAAGTCATCTTCTGTTTCTCATCTGGAAGAGGACCGAGATCGCCTAAGAGAATTAGCGGAGAAAGACCAACGAGTCCAAGTGAAAGTCCGAGTGTGCGCTTAATTAATGAGCGACGGCCAAGACCGGCAGCAGCAGCGCCCTCTTTTGCGGACTTTACAAACTCAGCGCGATCTTCATCTGGAGAACGAAATTCGTGGCGTTGGATTACTACTTCCTCATCAGGCATCAAAGTCTTAGCCCAATGGATCGCGCCCATTCCGATAAAGAATAGAGATGCCGCTAATCCAAGACCAAGGAAAAGCTGGTGTGCGTTAGTGCTACCAAGAACTGGAAAGAAGATAAAGACATCTTGTGGGATGAAGAGATATGAAGCGATTAAGAGAATTGTTCCTGCTGCAGATAAGAGAAAGAGGATCGCTACCTGACGTTCGGCTTTCTTAGCAGCTAAGGGATCAATATCTGCGCGGCGAGGAGTGTGCGCAGGTAAGCCAGGATCCTTTAAAGGTTCGATTTCATTCGACATATTTAGTTATCTCGCCTTCATCGCTAGCCAGACCGCAACACCTACAAGCAGTCCGAGTCCAAGAGTCCAAGCCAATAGCCCTTCAGTAACGGGGCCAACACGACCGAGCGCAGCTCCACCAAGTTGTGGTTCTGCTTCTGCTGCCTTTATCCATTTGATAATTGAAAGTTTCTCTTCAGGTGTGATTGTTTTGTCGGAAAACACTGGCATTGATTGCGGACCGGTGATCATCGCTTCATAGATATGGCGTGGAGTAACGCCCATAACTGTTGGCGCATACTTTCCGCGCGTCAACGCTCCACCTTGACCTGCGTAGTTGTGACACATCGCGCAGTTGGTGCGGAAAAGTTCTCCACCTTCTGCAACAGATCCATCACGTTCGTAGTTCAAAAGTTCTTCACCAGGAATTTCTGGACCTGGAGCCAGGGATGCAACATATGCAGCAAGCGCTTCAACTTCGCGTTCGTTATATACCGGCGCCTTACGCATCGCCTGTTGGCTCATATCTGCCATTGGCATGCGACCTGTAGCAACCTGAAAATCAACTGAAGCCGCACCCACGCCAATTAGCGATGGCGCTATTGCGGCGCCTTCTGCGTTAAGGCCGTGGCAAGACGAACAACCCTTTAGGAAGATCTGCTTACCTTCTTCAATCAGTGCGCTTCTTTCAGCAGCGGTAATTGGCCCGCTAGTGGCTGCACCAGCTACTGAAAATGTGGTGCCGATCGAAAGGAGTGCGAGCACCAAGAGAACTGGCGCTACCGCGCGGTGTCTACGAAAACGTGAGAGGCGTTTCAAGTTATCTTCCATTTCTTTCGATTGTGGTCATTCTTAATTACTTAATCAGATAGATAGCGGCGAATAGAGCGATCCACACAACATCTACGAAGTGCCAGTAGTAAGAGGCGACAATCGCGGTTGTTGCTTGGTTATGGGTAAAGCGACGGGCCTTTGCGACGCGAATCATTACGATCAAAAATGCAATTAATCCGCCGGTCACGTGCAATCCGTGGAAACCTGTCGCTAGATAGAAGACTGAGGTATAGGCATTTGTAGATAGCGCTAAACCTTCTTGCGTTAGATGTGCGTACTCATAAACCTGACCTGCGATAAAGAATGCGCCCATCAAGAATGTTAGTGAGAACCATTCGCGCATTCCCCAAGATTTAACGTTGAGCAGCGAACCGGTGCGCTTAGCCTGGAAACGCTCTGCCGCAAACACACCAAACTGACAAGTGACTGAGGAGAGAACCAGGATTGTTGTGTTAAATGCTGCGAACGGAATATTTAAAACCTCTGTTGATTCCAACCAAATTTCTGGGCCTTGAACAGAGCGTGTAGTGAAGTACATTGCAAAGAGAGCTGCGAAGAACATCAATTCGCTAGAAAGCCAGACTATCGTTCCGACCGCCACCATATTGGGACGATTTATATTGTGATGGGTGGCAGTTGAAGAGCTGGTCATGGGGCAAGTATCCCTGAAAGTGGGCTTACCTACCTAGTTCTACGCATGGTTCTGACACTCAAAATGGCCAACTTTTTGGTGAAACGGGTCACGCATTTCCACCCTAAAACTGGCTGGGAAATCTCGCCGCTTTGATTAGACTTCACCACATGAGTTCTCCTCAAAAGCCGATCATCGTTGTTTACTCCGATGATTCAGCGGTGCGCCAGGCGATTGTTGCCGCCTTGGGAAAGAAAGTCGCCGGTGATCTCCCAGAACATCAGATTGAAGAATTCGCTACTGGAGCCGCACTTCGTTCCTACATAGATCGTAAGAGCGTTTCGGGAAATCTCCGCGCTGATCTATTTATTTTGGATGGAGAGGCAGTCCCGGAAGGCGGTATGGGAATTGCCCGCCAGCTAAAGGATGAAATCTTTAACTGTCCGCCAGTTCTTTTGATTACGGGCCGACGTGAAGATGCTTGGCTTGCCGCTTGGTCTCGCGCTGAAGCCAGTGTGATCCATCCGATCGACCCATTTACTCTCGCAAATACCGTTGCGAACTTAATGCGCACTCGCGCAATTGCTACTGCCTAACTCATTAGCGAAGGCCACAAAGAAATGAGCTCACTCGACTGGGCGGGTGCCATCGCTAAATTAGAGAGCGGTCTTGATCTTCTTCCTGAAGAGGCGCAATCTGTGATGCGCGAAGTTTTAGAAGATCGCGCCGACAAGGAAACTCTGAAGCGCTTTCTACTTGCTTTAAAGAGTAAAGGCGAGACTCCAGAGGAAGTCGGAGCACTTGTTGAACAGATGTATCAATTCTGCGCTCCGATCACAATTACCGAACGCGCTGTAGATACCGTCGGCACTGGCGGCGACGGTGCGCACACCATAAATATTTCAACTACTGCCGCAATCATTGCAGCGGCAGCCGGCTCAAGAGTTGTTAAGCACGGTAACCGAGCAGCCTCATCGAAGTCTGGAGCTGGAGATCTTTTAGAGGCTCTCGGGGTTGCGATCAATTTGGATGGAGCAAAAGTCGCACAAACTGTTTCAGAACTCGGAATCGGTTTCTGCTTTGCACCAATTTTTCACCCAGCGATGCGCTTTGCAGCGCCTGCGCGGAAAGAGTTAGCCACAGCTACTGTCTTTAACATTCTTGGTCCACTAGCAAATCCTGCGAAGCCAAAAGCGGCGGCGATCGGTGTGGCCAATGATCGGATGCACTTGGTGATGGCGCAGGTTCTAGCCGAACGCGGGGTAGAAGGCTTTGTATTCCGCGGTGATGATGGTTTAGATGAGATTACCTTGGCTACATCAACTTCTGTTTTGACGATCGGTAACGGTGAAATTTCTAGCGACCGTATTGATGCAAAGGATTTCTCATTAGCCAATGCGCCAATTTCGGCGTTAGTTGGGGGAGATGCGCAGGAAAATGCGCGTATAACAAAAGCAATTTTTGCCGGAGAGCGCGGAGCGCCTCGAGATGCAGTTCTTCTCAACGCTGCCGCAGCGATAGCGGCCTTTGATGGCGAATTTGAACTTTCAATTCAGGAGCGCATAAGCAAATCGCTGAAGAAGGCAACAGAAAGTATTGATTGCGGGAAGGCGAGCTCTTTGTTAGAAAAATGGATTCTTCTCAGTAACAAGTTGGCGGCTAATTAGTCAAGGGCTTTACGTTCACGTTTTCGTTTAAATGTCGTTAGCTCACCCAGCGTTGATACCCCAAAAGTTCCGAGACGTTCAAAGATTCCATGTAGAACATCGACGGTAGCGCGGGCATCATCTAGAGCGCGGTGATTGGGTTCGATAGAGGCGCCAAAAAACTCGGCCAAGGTAGATAGTTTGCAATCTTGCACTTCGTCGCGACCCAAAGCAGATCTAGCGATTCGCACGGTGTCAACGATGATGTAATCAGGCCAGTTGCTTTCAGTTTTATCCGCCGCAGCCTTAAGAAAGCCAATATCAAAGGGAGCGTTATGGGCGACCAAAACCGTTTCGTGATGCGAACCGAGGAACTCAAAGAAGGTGGGAAGAATTTCTGCAATTGTTGGCGCATCAAAAAGCATTGAGTCCGTGATGCCGGTTAGCGCTGTAATGAAATCTGGAAGTGAATGGCCTGGGTTAACAAAGCTTTGGAACTCGCCGATAATCTCGCCGCCCCGAACCTTTAGCGCGCCGATCTCGGTGATTGCAGCGCCGGTAGATGGGGCAGCCCCTGAAGTTTCCAGGTCGAGAACAACAAATGTGGTTTCTGCAAGAGAGAGTGCATGTACCGACATGAATGTAAGGCTAATCCATAGCCCTGACAGTGAGATCTCGCTACGCTTTAGAAATGGCAGTTATTGGAGCTCCCGCCGGTCTTCTTAACGATTGGTCGGCGACAGGCAACGGAAAAAATAGAGATATTGGCGTCTTACTGGTTCATGGATTTACGGGCTCGCCCTCATCAATGCGACCTTGGGGTGAATATTTAAATCAAAAAGGTTTCACCGTTCGAGTGACGTTATTGCCAGGCCATGGAACTAAACCGGAAGATCTAAATGAAGTTAAATGGGAGCAATGGCCAGCAAAGGTAGAGGCTGATTTGGCAGAACTTTATAGAACTTGTTCAAAGGTTTTCATTTGTGGGCTTTCAATGGGCGGAGCAGTTACATTGAATGTGGCTTCCCGTCACTCTCACAAACTGAGCGGAATTATCTTGGTAAATCCAATGTCCCATCTGCGATTCGTAAGCCCCGAAATGGCTTTTGCAGTTTCCAGAGTAAAGAAATTTCTGAAATCTGTCGGCGATGACATTAAGCGTCCTGGCGTAACCGAGTGGGGCTATGACGCAAATCCGACCGTTGGGGTCTATGAGTTGTTGAAGATGTTGAGGGTGACTAGACCACTCCTGCCAAAGGTCACCGTACCAATGCAGGTATTTCATAGCGTTGACGATCACACCTTGCCAGTGTCGAATACCGAAATAATTATGAAGGGTGTTGGTTCCAAGATTAAGCAGAGAATTGAATTAACAAATAGCTATCACGTTGCAACTATCGATTACGACGCTGAAATCATCTATGAAAACTCCAGAGTTTTCATAGAAACTCACGCAGGGGAGTAAGACTTAATGTCGAATCGAGATAGTTACGAAGCATCTTTAAGCAGAATTGGCGACATTGATAAATCTGGATACCAACTCAACTCGGTTCTGGCAGTAACTGAAAATCTCACCTTTAATGAGATCGCTGGCCCATTGGCGGGCGTTCCAATACTCATCAAAGATAATATTGAGGCTTTAGGTTTACCTGCAACTGCCGGCTCTCTCGCTCTTGCAGAAACTCCGGTGGTTCGTGATTCAACAATTGCCAAGCGTTTACGTGCCGCGGGTGCAACGATCATCGGATCTACAAACCTTTCGGAGTGGGCAAATATTCGCTCGGGAAAATCAACTAGTGGCTGGTCAGCAGTTGGTGGGCTAACCGCAAATCCCTGGAAACACGCACACAGTGCAGGCGGTTCATCCTCCGGTTCAGGCGCTGCAGTTGGAGCCGGAATAGTTTCAATGGCCGTTGGTAGCGAAACTGATGGATCAATTGTTTGCCCCGCTTCCTTAAACGGATGCGTTGGCATTAAGCCAACTGTAGGTTCAATTCCGCGCGATGCGATGATTCCAATTAGCGCAAGCCAAGACACACCAGGTCCTATGGCCCAAAGCGTTGCGCAGGCCGCACTCTTGTTGGAAGTTCTTACCGGCAAAGGCGGATATCAATCTGCAGTCAACGATGGCTCTGAAATCCGTATCGGCGTCGTGTCCGAGTGGGTAACGCAGAACCCCGGAACCAATCAATTATTCCAAGAACTAGTAAGCAAGTTAAGTAAGCATGTGAAAGTTGTTGAAGTATCTCTACCTGCTCCGAGTGATCAAGAAGGTGAAGCAGAGTTCAAGGTTTTGATGCATGAACTTAACGAAGATCTAGCGAGTTATCTTGCGACGCGTCAGGGAGCGCGCGTAAAAACTTTGCAGGATGTGGTTGATTTCAATCTTGCAAATAAGGAGGCAGAGCTACAGCACTTCGGGCAGGAATACTTTGATATGGCCCTTCAACTTGGAGGCCGCAACGATGGCTATCAGAAGTTGCGAAATGGAAATTTGGATTGGGCGGTAAATAAAGTATTAAATCCCGCCTTTGAAAAGTTCGATATTTTGATCGGTGAAACTTATGCACCGGCATGGAAGAGCAATCTCCGCGGGGGAGATGATTACGGATCGGCTTCTTGGATCTCAATGGCACCAGCGATTGCCGGCACTCCGATCGGAGCACTTCCAATGGGTCTAGTTGATGGGTTGCCTGTCGCAGTAGGTGTTGTTGCTAGAGCAAATCAAGAAGATCGATTGGTGCAAGCAATGGCGCTAATCGAAAGAGTACTTGACCTAGGAATTTTGAAGCCGACCCTTACTAAATGAATTAAAAGGCTCCGGTATAACCATTGATCGCTGGCTGCCCGCCCAGGTGCGCGTAAAGAACTCTTGAACCTTCTTTAAAAAATCCTTCACGGACTAAATCAATCATCGCTGCCATTGATTTTCCTTCGTAGACCGGATCGGTAATCATGCCTTCGAGACTTCCAGCCAAACGAATCGCTTCAATTGTGCGCGGGCTTGCAACTCCATAGATTCCATCATGCCAACGATCTAGCAGAACGATCTCTGAGTCCTTTAGCTCGCGCCCTAGATCTATTGCGGCCGCTGTGCGAGATGCAATGCGTTTGATTTGATCCCATGTTTTCTCAACAGTTGCTGATGCATCGATTCCGATTACGTTCTCGGCGCGATTTGAGTGAGCAAATCCAGCGATCATTCCACCTTGTGTTGATCCAGTTACTGAGCAAACAATTACGTTATCAAACTTGAAACCGAGATCTTTTTCTTGGTCTTCAACTTCAAAGGCCCAACCTGCAAACCCATGGCCTCCAAGTGGATGATCTGATGCGCCAGCAGGAATGGCATAAGGCTTTCCGCCGCGCGCAATCACATCTGCAATCGCTTCTTCCCAAGATTTTCTAAAACCGATATCAAAACCGGCGGGATCCAGACGAACTTCCGCGCCCATAATGCGACTTAATAAAATGTTTCCAGTCTTTTCGTAATTTACTTCTTCCCAATCAACCCAATGTTCTTGTACAAGAACACATTTCAAGCCGAGGCGGGCAGCAACAGCTGCAACCTGACGCGTGTGGTTTGACTGAACTCCGCCGATAGAAACGAGAGTGTCGCAACCTGTTGCGATCGCTTCCGCTGCCAAATATTCGAGCTTACGTGTTTTATTGCCGCCATAAGCCAAGCCAGAGTTAACGTCTTCGCGCTTGGCCCAGATTTCTACTTTGCCACCGAGGTGTTCGGTTAACCGATCAAGGCATTGTAGGGGAGACGCTCCGAAGGTGAGTTTCTCTTTGGCGAAGGATTCAAGTTTGGCTCTAGACATGCGCCGATTCTCTCACGAGAAGCGAGATAAAAAGAAGTTATTTTTTGATACTCGCCTTGATCATCTTCTGGAGGATCTTTTCATCGACTGCCCAATCATTAGGAAGGGCAATAGTTTTCTTAGTCACCCGATAGTCAGCGAAATGTGGTGTGAACTCTTTAAGGACGTCCTGGTCCCAAGGCGCGATATTGATGTGATTGGTTGCAGCAGATACGCCGAAAATGTATTGATCGCCGTTCTTTAACATTGGCTGGTTCCAGGCAATAACTAGCTCTAACTTGGGAAACTTACTTTGAATCACCTTGAATATTTTCTTAATAGTTTTAGATTGCTCTGGCTTTATAGTTTTGTAATAGTCCGCTGGAGTCACGTGTCTCCTAGAAGACAGTGACCCTCTGGAGTACATGACTAGTGCATTTGCATGGGCTTGTGAGAAACCAAAATTCTCACGCAGATGCGAAATCTGCTCAGGGTATTTCTTGCCATCGAGTTTCTTCATTACCGCGAACCAGTACTTCATTGGCTCGCCGTATTTCTTCTCTATCGAGGGAAAGTGAGCCTCTCTTGATGGGTCTTTCGGTGCCACTTCTACTTCTTTCGCTTATCCCGCACATTCAGATACACGGCATAGCCCATGTAGAGAAACACAGATGGTGGATATAAGAAAATAGGAATGATAAGAAGAATAACTGCGACGATCTTCATATTCGAAGATAGGCGATCCCATTCGCCCATAAATCCGGTACGAGGTTCTTTCTCCATCTAAGAGCACCTTTCTGTGTTCCGTGGACGATTTACCTGCGCCACTTCACTGCGTTACGTGGACGATACTGGGATCGAACCAGTGACCCCCACAATGTCAATGTGGTGCTCTACCGCTGAGCCAATCGTCCGGGTCTAAAACTTCGGTATTTATTGAATTATGTTCAGAAGTATAGCGGAGGCTATTTAACGTCCGAAATCGTCTTCGATACGCTCAATATCGTCTTCGCCGAAGTAAGTACCTGTCTGTACTTCGATGAAAATGACATCGTTTGAGCCAATGTTTTCTATCCGGTGTAGATCACCAATTTCGATATCAATCGAATCACCGACAGACATTTCAAATGAATTGCCGTTCAAAGTTATCTTTGCTTGGCCTTGAACAATAAACCAATGCTCTGCTCGCTTTTCATGGCGTTGATAGGAAAGACGCTTACCTTGATTGACCCAGATTGTTTTTACCTTGTGAGATTGGCTTTCAGACAAGATTTCATAACGCCCCCAAGGACGTTGTGACTCATCTGTGCTCATCTTCTTCTCCAGTACATCTTCTAACTTATTGGAGGTCGGAACGGGATTTGAACCCGTGTAGAGGGATTTGCAGTCCCTTGCCTCGCCTCTCGGCCATCCGACCAAACTCAACTTCTTTGGAACCTTGTAAAAATATTTCTATAGAGAAACCGCCACCTGAAAATTAATTCAAAGCGGCGGTTAATCCGAGCGGACGACGGGGTTCGAACCCGCGACCTGAACCTTGGCAAGGTTCCGCGCTACCAGCTGCGCTACGTCCGCATTTCGTGCGGGGGCAAATCTAGCGCAGCAAGGGGCTATCCGCCAAAGTGAGCGCTTTCACCGTAGCGTTAGGGCTATGGATCTGCGCGATGACTCATTCTGGATGGGGCGAAGGTATGCCAGATCTCTTCTCGAAGTAACGAACGATCTCTCCCGATTAGATGATGGAAACTTTTGGGCGGTAGCAATCTCCTTTGAGGGTGAAGTAACTCTTGCTCGTTTTCAATCTAACTTTGAAGCAGATTTTCCATTTAGCGGTTCGCACTGGAGTCCAATTGAAGGAGATTGGGCCTCATCTCTGAACAAAGATCAATATTGCGCTTATGTGGAGAGAATTCGAGAAGCAATTTCAGATGG